>JBILPY010000414.1:0-4414 GCA_044373575.1 Prosthecobacter sp.
TGGACGCTGCTGAGTGAACTCGTCATCGCCGAGCCGCTGAATGACGAAGCCCTCGTCGAAGAACTCCGCAGCCTCGGGCATCAGTTTGGTGTCGGCATCAGCACCCTCGGCCTACAGGTGGATCAGCTCGACGAGCTTCCTTCCGCCAAAGAGCTGCGTGCCATGAGCATGGATCAGTTTGAGAAGGTGCAGGAAAAGATGCGCCCCCAGCGCATCACCATCGCTGCACCACGTCAGCGGATCGACTGGACAGCGCTTTCAGCTTTGCGGAAGAAACACGAGTCCGTGGCCGACATGGTCCGCTGGCTGCGTGAGTGTCTGGCGAAGATGCAGCCGCGCAGCTCGGGCTTGTAAGACTGGGACAGAGTTCTCAGTTCTATGGTGCTCGGGGTGTAAGGCAATTCTGAGCACTGAGCACTTTATCACTCCGCCGGTTCCATCGTCGCCTTCATGGAGGCGGTGCTTTCCTTCATCCGGGGATCAGGGCCGTAGCCTTCGATCTGTTCCACACGCAGCTCGGCGAGTTCTTTGTGGCAGGTGACCACGATGACGCGACCGCTTTCATCCACCTCGCAGGCCATTTTATAGGCCACCAAGACTTCGAGGCCGAAGATGGCGACGAGCATCTCCACCACATAGTCATAGGTGTGGGTGTCATCGTCATGGAGGATGACGTGGTAGGGCGGTTCAAGTTCCGGCTTCTGCTGAAGCAGGGGTTTTGTCCGTGCGGGGGATATGCGTGGCCCTGCCGGTTTTACCGGGGCTTCAGTGGCGTTGCGCATCCTCTCTTTGATCATGGGCACACCATGCATCGGATGTGACGCTGACTCAAGTGCCCGAAAATGAAGCATCCCCGCGCGCCTGAAGCGCGACGGGGAGACAACGAACACACACACAACTAACAGGGGAAACTCAGACGGCGCGGGCACGAGCGCGGGATTTTTTTTCCAGCGGCTTCGGCAGCAGCGTGGGGCGGAAGGCTTCGCCAAAGAGGTATTGGCGGGCGCTTTCCACCTGGCCCAGGACTCGGTTGTGCCATTTGGTGAAGTCTTTGCCCAGGGACTCCTGGATTGGTGTATCCAACAGCACATCGGAAAGGTCAAGATGGCGGGCGTGCAGCTCGTGCTGGATTTGAAAGCCGACTTCCGGGATGTGGAGCTCGACGGCCTCAAACATGTCCATGACGCGTGCGGCGTAGCTGCGGTCCCAGACCTTGTCGTCATCTTCGTAGCTGCTGGTGATGAGGTGGGCGATGAGATACTCGGCGTGGTCGGAGTAGATCTCAGCAGCCTCGATCACAGAGTCAAAGCTCTCGCTCTCGCTGGTGACAGGCAGAACGACAGAGACTGTGACGCCCGCCGCTTCGAGGACCATGTCGAGCCCATGATTGGTGTAAAACTTGCCGAAAAAATCGCCCTGGCCGGTGGCGACCTCGAGCACCGTGATCGGGCTTTCGTCCAGAATCTCCAGGAAGGAGCGAGGTGTGAGGCGGCTGGCGTCGAGCAGGTGCTCTTCGTCGTCTTCTTCAGCTTCCTCCACCAGCGTCTTGAGCTGATGAGAGACACCGAAGCGGTTCAGGTAGTGGCTGAAGCAACGGGCGAGAGTGCTCTTGCCTGTCGATGGATAGTCGTTCTGGAGGAGGATGAGCTTCTTCATAGTCTTGGGAGTGGATTATTTCGAATTCCGCCAACATTTATATTCATTATGGTTTATATGGCAAGAATAAAAGTTTAATAAGTGTGAATTTTTTAGATAATCAGATTTCTCACCTCACGAGTTTCGAGACTTCGATCAGGCTTAATGCTGTCGAAACACCTTCATTTTCAGGCCCGTATCCTACGGCCCATGCGCATTGCTCTCCGCCTCCTACCTTTCCTCGTCATCACATCCCTCCACGCTGTCATGCCCACCGTGGACTGGGTCGCCGCTGGTGGAGGTCTCAAAAATGACAAAACCCGTGCCGTGACTTTTGACCGCGAAGGCAATGTTTTCCTCGCGGGCGAGGCCACCGATGACGGCACCTTCGGCGAACTGAAGCGCCTCGGCCTCGGCGGGATGGATTTCTTTTTGGCGAAGGTCTCCAAAGATGGCCGCTTCCTCTGGGCGCGCAGCCTCGGCGGCAGTCTGGTGGATCGCGGCTATGGCGTGATCACCGACACGGCTGGCAATGCTTACGTCACCGGCCATTACCAAAGCACCGACGCCAAGGCGAACGGCCAGACGCTGCCGAACGCGGGGGATTACGATGTCTTCGTCGCCAAATACTCCCCCACGGGCGATCTGCTCTGGATCAAGACCGCCGGTGGCAAGGGCTACGACTATGGGCACGGCATCGCGCTCGACAGCAAAGGCGATGTGATCGTCACCGGAGCCGTGGCAGGTGAGGCGAAGTTTGGCGACACCGTCGTGAACGCCGCCAGCACCACGCGTCCGATCTTCTGTGCCAAGTACAGCCCGTCCGGCGATCTGCGCTGGGTGAAGACCACCTCGGGCAAGTTCTCTGGCAGCGGCCATGGCGTCGGAGTCGATGCGCACGACGCTATCTATCTAGGCGGCAGTGGCGGCGGCGTTGGGTCGATGGGCTCCCTGCCTGTCGAGATCGCCAAAGGTCAGGCCGCCGTCGTGATCAAGCTCACCTCCTCCGGCGAGGCCGTCTGGGCCGCCTCCGTCTCCGGCACACCGAGCGCGGGCTTCCACGAGATCGCTGTCGATGCAGCCGGGCGCGTCTGGGGAGCAGGCATGTTCAAAGGCAGCCTCAATCTCCCCACGGCCCCGGTTTCTACTTCGGGTGAAAAGGACAGTGACGGCTTCCTCGCCCACTTCTCCGCTGACGGGAAGCTCCAGTGGTCCCGTGCTGTGCAGGGCCCGGCCACGGATTATTGCCTCGGCGTGACCACCGACGGCACCGGGCGCTGCTTTGTCACCGGCGAGTTCTCCGCCACCGCCACCTTCGCCGGGCAGACGCTCACCTCACTCGGAGCCACCGACATCTTCACCGCCGCTCTCGATGCCCAAGGCCAGCTCGAATGGCTCCTGCCCACCGGCGGCGTGAAGGGCGACAACGCTTACACCATGGCCTGGCACCCTGATGGCAAGCTCGTCATCTCAGGCTCCTGCGCCGCCCCCGCAGCCTTTGGCAAACAAACGATGTCCTCCCCCGGCGGTGCTGAGGCTTACGGGGCCGTGCTGCGGATCAAATAAGGCCGCCGCCACCGCATCATCCACACCAGCGCAACGATCAAACCCACCAGCCCGCCGAGGTAGCTGGCGTTGTGGATGTAGCCGACTTGGGCAAAGGCCACGATGTCGATCACCTCGCGCCCGGCGAACATGCCGTCCCAGTTCTCCATGCGAGGATCTTCTTGGCGTGTCGGAGCCCAGGCGTAGGCGGCGATGGCAAAGACGAGTGCCGTGATCATCATCACGAGCACGCCTTGCAGGCTCTGCTTTGCCGCCGTTTTCACCGGCAGATGCGGAATGGTCAGCCTGCCCATGAACCACCCCGCGAAGAAGCCCACCCACCACGTCGCCAAAAAGCCGATCTCCGCCACGATCAGCCATTCGGGCTGCGTCTTCGGCAGGTAGAAGAACTGTTGGAACTTGAACTCCGTGAAGTATTCCGGCCCGATCTCAAAGGTGATCTGGTCATGCACGATCCCGTAAATCCCCGCGATCACCGCCCCACCGAGCCCGAAGAGCAGCATCCAGCCGAACTGGCGCAGCGAGAAGCGTGGGTAGAGGAGATTCATGAGGGGAGAGGTTCTATTCCACATTTCGCACACTTTGGCGGGATGAAAGTGCTCAGTGGAGTTCACCAAGTGAGATTCTAACTGAGAACTGAGAACTGAGAACTGAGAACTCCAGCCACGTTTTTCCTTCCCGAACCCGGGCCGGATGTGCATGGATGCAGGCGCGCGATCCCAACCCCAGCGCCACCCCGCTCATGCCCGCCCACCCGACTTCCGAGGCCGCCCTCACCTCCGCACTGGTCAAAGCCACCCGCAGGCTCGTGCCCTTCCTGCTGCTGCTTTATGTGCTCGCGTTCTTGGATCGCGTGAACGTGGGCTTCGCCAAAGTCGCCATGATGGCGGACACGGGACTCAGCGCGGCGGCCTATGCCTTCGGAGCCGGACTCTTCTTCGCCGGGTATGCGCTGCTGGAGGTGCCGAGCAATCTCATCCTGCATCGCGTCGGCGCCCGGCGCTGGCTGGCGCGCATCATGGTCACCTGGGGGCTCATCTCCGCCGGGATGATGTTCGCCTGGAGTGAGACGATGTTTTACACGATGCGACTCCTGCTCGGTGCTGCCGAGGCGGGCTTCTTTCCCGGCGTCATCTTGTATCTCACCTACTGGTTTCCGGCGGCCCAGCGCGGGCACATCCTTGGCATGTTTTACTTCGGGGCACCGCTGGCC
>JBILPY010000051.1:0-14372 GCA_044373575.1 Prosthecobacter sp.
CATGTGCGCTCCGCTGTATCGGGGCGCTGTGGCAAACTTGGCCTTCGTGGCATTCAGACGCATGACTTGCGCGCGTTCATCCAGCGTGATCGCGCGTGGCGGCACGGCGAGAGCTGGGGCGTTCCGGCCCGCGATGCTGGCATCCGGCGTGACGACGACCTCGACGATGCGCGCATTCTCCAAGTCCACCGTGATATGTTTGACCACGCCGAGCTTTTCATCCTGCAGGTTCCGCATCTCCAGGCCGATGAACTCGGTGAATTGTACTGATTTGAGGAACTGCGAGCGGTGCTCGCCGTTGGTATCCCCTGGGTGGGTGCAACTGGACAGCACGGCCACGGCACAGACGGTGAGGATGATATTTGTTTTCATAAGGGAGTTATTCGTTGTCTCAGAGGGAGGCTTCGCTGGAAGGGTGATGCCTGCATTCATCCCTGATCCTAGCCGGACCACAGCCGCAGCCGCCATGGGGTATAATGCCCGCTCTCTGCCTGTGGTCTTCATCCTGGTCCTTCGCTGCCGTGTCAGGCCTCTGAGACCAGTCTCCAGAGAGTGAATCTCGGCGAGTGACAAGACGGGTCGGCTTCGTTTAATAGCGCCAATCATGACGCCCCAGTCCCCCGTTACCATCCGCCATTTCCGTACTGAAGATCTGCCCATCCTCCGCCAGATCACCGTTGATTCCTTTGGCAGTGTGGCGCTGGATCAGATGTTGGAGGATCGCCTCGGCGTCTGGAATGGCCGCGACTGGCGGGCGCGGAAGGCGGACCACATCAACGAAGACTGCACAGTGAACCCGGCGGGCTGCTTCGTCGCGGAGCGGGATGGCGAGATCCTGGGCTACATCACGACACGGATCGACGTGCCCAATGCGCTGGGGCGTATCCCAAACCTCGCCGTCGTGGAGAGTGCGCGCGGTCTGGGACTCGGGCGGCGGCTGATCCACCATGCGCTGGATTACTTCCGCGAGTGCGGGATGAAGGTGGCGAAGATCGAGACGATGGCCTCGAACGTCATCGGGCAGAATCTTTACCCGTCCTGCGGTTTTGTAGAGATCGGACGTCAGGTCCACTTCGCCACACGTTTGTAGAGCTTGAACAAAGCAGCTGTCGAATCAGTCTCCACCAGACACACCATGAAAACTTCCCTCCGTCTCCTCGCCTCCGCCTTGGTCGCGATCACTCTGATGAGCTGTGCCAGTGCGCTTGAGCGCCGCATCACGAGCAATCCGCAGATCTACAACTCCCTCACCACCAAAGACCAGCTGCTCGTGCAGCAGGGGCAGATCCGTGAAGGCATGACCAAGGAGGCGGTCTTCCTTTCCTACGGTCGCCCGGATGCCGTCTCCAACGGTAAACAAAAAGGAGCGAGCATCGAGAAGTGGATCTTCATGGACTCACAGCCGGTATATGCCGACAACATGGGCTGGGGTGGCGGCTGGGGCGGATATGGCGGCGGCTGGGGAGGTGCCTGGGGTGGCTATCGCGGTCGTGGCTGCGGCTACTACGGCGGCTGGGACCCCTACTACATGAACATGGCCCCGACGGTGATGTATGTGCCTTACAAGGCGGCGACGGTGACCTTTCGCAACAACCGCGTGACCGAGTTTCTGACCGGCCCGCAGTAGCAGACGCTGTCAGGTCGTCAGCAGTTGAGCCGACATCAATCATGGCTAGGCTGCCGCCATGCTTTACCACGACAGCCCGTCGAGATCGCCAGCCTCTGCCTTGAAACGGCGGACGCTGGTGGGCCTCGGCTTAGTGCTGCTGGCTTTGACCGCGGCCTGGTGCTTTTGGGTGCTCTTGGTTCGTCAGCCAAACATCGTTTTGCCAGACGGCATCCGTATCACCTACTTCGGCAGCAGTCGTGGCGTGCCGATGGGGCCTTATCGCTTTCGCCACACGGGCCCGCCTGCGGAGGAGCATTCTCCCTCCTGGCTGCACCGGCTCAGGAGTGTGCTGCCATCTGCGGTCACCTCCTACCTGCCGGTGCCCAGCGTTCATCGCACAGGTTTTCCCGCCTGGCCGGACAGTCATGAACTCGAACTTCAGTTTCGGACGCAGGGGGATCTGAGCCAGCACCTGTGGGACATCTTTGTGGCGGATGAGCAGGGCTGGGAAACGCGGGTGCGGGATTACACCTGGAGCGATGATGGGCAGGCAACGTCCCGTAGTTCGCCGGTGACCGGTTGGCTGCGGCTGGGGAGTGCCTACCCACGCGGTTCCAAAACGATCCGAATCGTCTTCCACCCCAGTGATCGCCAGAAGCCCAAACCAGACGGGGCGACACGGCTCCAACCTGCCGCCGAGTTGATCCTTCGGAATCCCTTCTGGCAGGCTCCGGCCGCCACGCCCGCAGAGCCTTTGCCGTTGTCGCTGCCCTTTCGCGGGGCCACGCTGACCCTCCAGGAACTCCAGCGTGATCACATTGTTGGTGATGACTATGGGACACTGCGCGCCTTGCTGGTGATCGAGCGGGAAGGAAAGCATGTGCAAGGTTTTGAGGTGGTCACGATGGAGGTCAGTGACAGTTCGGGGCAGGTGTTTCGGCAGACCTCAAGCGGCTACAGCGAGTCTTTAGGAAAGATGAGACGAAACATCGACACCGCACCGTGGAGTGATGATCCCTGCTGGGTGTTGCGCTTCGGCCTGTGCCGGAAGGACCACTTCCTCGACGTGCCGGAAGACGAGTTGTTTAAGTTTAAAGATCTGCCCTTGCCCTCGGAGGCCCCCGCCGATTTCGAGCGCGAGGTCACCTGCAAGGGGGTGACGCTGCGGCTTGGGAAGTTCAAGCAGGCAAGTGAGGGTCCACGCTTCGTGATCACCGGCTGGGTGAATAACACCACGGGGAAGCGACGATTCATCCTGGTAGATGCCAGAGATGATCAGGGGCGCTCGGAAATGAATCATCCACGGTTGGGACGACGCCCAATAGTCGGCGGTCCGGTGGGTTTCGCGCGGGGCGAGGTGACCTACAGCCTGAGCCTGCCACCAGAGGCAAAGTCGTGGAATCTCACCCTTCTGGCAGAGACGGTGACAGAGGTGGAGTTCCGCGTGCGCTCACCCCTGGCCGCTCATCCCGTTGAATGACAATCGATAGTTTGAGATCCGAACTGATCTGACCATGTTCTGCCGCATGAGTTCGCCACGCCGCCGAGAAATCACCGCCACCCTGCCATCGCTGGGCTGGTTGGTGGCCTTCTTTGCGCTGCCCTGTGTCATCACCCTGACGCTGGCCTTTCGCGCCAGTGATCTGCGCGGGGGCGTGGCAGAGGGCTGGACGCTGGAAACAGTCAAACTGCTGGCTGATCCGGTCTATCTGCCCGTGGTCTGGCGCACGCTGGGCATGAGTCTGGTCACGACGCTCGCCTGTCTGCTGCTTGCGTTGCCGATGGCCTGGCACATGGCGCGCTGCACGCCGGGCTGGCGGAATGCGCTGCTCATGCTGGTGGTGCTGCCCTTTCTCTCGAACTTCATCATCCGCATCTTTGCCTGGCGCTCGCTGCTGCATCCAGACGGCCCGGTGAAGCACCTGCTCGTCTGGCTGCATCTCGGCACGGAGGACACGCTGCTTTTAAACAACAGCGCCGCCGTCCTGCTGGTGATGATCTACACGCAGCTCCCCTTCGCCATCCTGCCGCTCTACGCGGCGGCGGAGAAGTTCGACTTCCACCTCATCGACGCAGCGCGTGATCTCGGAGCCACCGGCTGGCGGGCCTTTCGCCGGGTGTTTGTGCCCGGTGTCCGGCAGGGGTTGCTCTCGGCGGCGGTGATCGTCTTTGTCTGCACGCTCGGGCAGTATGTGATCCCACAGTTTGTTGGCGGCACGGGTGATGAGATGCTGGGAAACAAGATCGTCCAGCGCGCCTTCACGGACCGGCATCTGCCGCTGGCGAGCGCGCTGTCCGGGGCGCTGCTGCTCTTTGTTTTGGTGCCGGTGCTGCTCATGAGCTGGCGGGAAAGGAGGGCCAGGGCATGAAGCGCTCCCGCATTCCTGCCATCCTCACCCTGCTGGTGCTGATCTTTCTCCACGCGCCGCTGGTGGTGCTGGTGGTGAACTCCTTCAATGAATCCCGCTTTGGCGGTGCCTGGGAGGGCTTCACCCTGAAGTGGTATGATCGGCTCTGGGCCGCCGATGAAGTCTGGGACTCGCTCCTCGTCACCCTGAAGATCGCCACCACGGCCACCCTGACCTCGACGATCCTCGGCACCCTGGCCGCGCTCGCCTTGCATCGCGGCCGCACATGGCTGCAAACCGTGCATCACACGCTGATCACGTTGCCGCTGGCCCTGCCGGACATCTTGATGGGCATGTCGCTCCTCGCCCTCTTTGTCGCGCTCGGGGTGGAGACCGGAATGCTCACCCTGTGGATCGCTCACACCACCTTCTGCCTGAGTTACGTCACCATGGTCGTGCTCGCCCGCCTCCAGGACTTTGACTTCACCCTGCTCGATGCCGCGCGCGATCTCGGAGCCAGTCGCTGGCAGACCACACGCCACGTGCTGCTGCCGCTGCTCATGCCCGGCATCCTCGCCGGAGCCCTGCTGGCCTTCACCCTCAGCATCGACGACTACGTCATCACCTTCTTCGTCTCCGGACCCGGCACCACCACGCTCCCCTTGCGAGTGGCCAGTATGATGAAAACCAGCCGCAGCCTCCCCATGATCAACGCCCTCAGCACCCTCATGATCGCCGGCACCTTCCTCCTCGCCGCGCTGAGTTTCCGGCTGCAAGGGAGCCGTGCGTAGCACGGAGACTTTGAGGAGAGAGACTTTGAGACTTGGAGAGCGACTGCGCCGCGAGAGGGGGAGACGGCTGCATTGGAGACTGGGAGCCGAGCAGCATGGCGGGCTGCGAGTCAGACTGAGCGCAGCGAAGCCCAAAGGGTGAGACGAGCGTGAGGCGCGAGCGAATCAAACTTTGAGAGCGGCTGCGCCGCGAGACGCGCTTTGCGCGGAGAGCTTGAGACTTTTGGACACGCCCTTTCAGACATCTCCGGCGAAGCCGTCTCCGTGCGTAGCACGTCTCCGCGCCTCCGGCGCGTCTCACAGTCTTCTGCTCTGCCGTCTCCGCGCAAAGCGCGTCTCCCAGTCTTGCGCTCCGCGCTCCGCCAGTCTCAAGAGAGGTCGTGCCAGTCTCAGGATTGGCTGAGCCAGTCTCAAGCTCGGCTGAGCCAATCAGTTGGTGCATCTGTCGCTATTGGCTTGGGAGTTAGATGCGATTGAAGGCTGCCAAGCCGTCGTAGCAGAACTCGACGAGCAGCTCGGGCGGATCAAAACGGAGGTCGAACAAGTTAAACGCTTCTACGAGTTTTTTGCCCAATCCATGGAGCTGCTTGATGAAGAATTGACCTGCACGGCATCCTGAATCCTTTCCTGCGAACCCTGCTTCGCCGGAGACACACTCTGCGTGGAGACTGGGCAACCGAAACGGTGAACAACCCCAAGTGTCCTCTGGAACTGTTCTTGCGTGTCATAAACGTCAGTTTGGAAACGATGAAGATCGTGGACGGGCTGCTGAAGCTCGAAATCAACTCACTTCCATGAAAACATCAGCATCGCTAATCACCGCAGCCCTGTTCTCCGCAACAGCCGCCCATGGCATCACTTACGACACATGGAAATCACAAGTCTTCACGGTGGGGGAGGCCGCAGATCCTCTCGTGAGCGGTGATTTGGCTGATCCCGATAAAGACAGTTTCAACAATCTCCTAGAGTACGCCATGAATGGCGATCCGAAGATCGCCAGCCCGACGCTCATGCCCACAGCCAGCAAGGCAGCAGGCGGGGCGGTATCGCTTCTCTATACACGGCGGCGCGAGGCTTTAGACTTGGACTACATCGTGGAGGTATCCAACGACATGGTGAACTGGAGCAGTGGCTTTGCCAACGTCTGGACGACCAATGCGGTGCCCAACGCAAGCGTGACGGTGAGTGGAGTGTCACAGGTTTCCGCTGATCAAGTAACCGCAACTTCGCAGCTCGCATCCACTGGAAAACAGTTCATGAGGGTGAAGGTGATCCGGTCGCCAAGGTCGGGGATCCGCACAGCGATCACAGCGGACGGGAACAATCCGACGACGCTGACTTTGAACTCGGTGGTGCCTTCTGGACCGTATGCCGGAGCAGTCACGCAGTATCCAGTTATTGCACCTCACTACCCAAACTATGTCGCACATTGGTATTTTGGGGCTCGTTGCCTGGAGTCTTTTGTTGAGACACAGCCTGCGGTCTGCAAGGCGTTTGTGGAAGCCTATCTTCGGAATCTGGATGTCGAGGGGAGCACGTCCACTTACCGAATTCATGATCACGACCTGTGGTCTGACCATGTCGGGCAGGTGCCTCCTTTTTGGAGCCTGATTCAGCGGTGCCGTTCTGATTCGGATGATGCCTATGCTGCCGCCGTGCTGCTTCTGGCGGGGAAGCTGAAACGCCTTTATCCTAACGATACTTGGTTTGATTCGGGGACGATTTCACCGGGTGTGACCGTGCGGGAAATGCTCAAACACGTCGCCTACGCCAACATCACCAGCCAGTCTAAGGGTGGCGAACTCGTGGCTGAAAGTGCAAGTGGCCCCGAATTCTTTAATCGTTCCATTAAAACCTTCCAATACGGCAACTCAAACATCGCCGATGCAACGTGCCCAGATGCACTCGGTCGCCTCCAAATCACAAACTACCCTGTCGGTTTCCTGATGGATAATGTGCACGTTTGGGCGGGCTTGAACGAGTTCGCAATCGCCTTGGAAATGGTCGAACCCGGCTCAGACGACACGATTTACTACAAGGGCTGGCGGAATCAGCAGGCGATAACGATCCATGCGGTATTCTGGGATACGGCGAACCAGGCGTGGCGCGAAAACGACACCACAGATCTCGATGTCCCCACCCAGAAGCATGTGCTGAAACCCGCTGGAACCGGCCCCTTTTACGCGGCGCTGCTCTGCCAGCTTTACCCCCAGCTCTACGGGGTGCCATATCCAGACAACTCCATCGAAACCCAGCGCCGATACAACATGGCCTGGAAATGGGTCATTGATCACATGCCCAACTGGACGCTGGCCTCCGCTTGGCCACTAGCCGTTGACGATCAATTCTCACATCTAGAGATCGGTGTCGTAGCCGCGATGCATGGGGAACAGCAGAAGGTGGAGGATTTCCTCCACATGGCTCGCGGTCGCTGGCTGCCCGGTGGAACAATTGCCAATGGAACTGTGAGCGAACAGATTGGTTATTGGCAATGGCTCGTAGGACACTGATCCTTCACAAGCCTTAACCTCACCAACGACGCCAGCCTCTGGGCCACCGAAACGATGAACAACCCCAAGAGCCTCTGGAGCTGTTGCTGCGTGTCATTGACGTCATTTTGGAAACGATGAAGATCGTGGACGGGCTGCTTCGCAGGAGACTGCTTTGCAGGAGACGGCTGCGCGCGGAGACGAGAGACGCGGAGGAATCACTTCACATGCTCCAGCATCCAGCGGGCGATGGTGGCGTAGATGGGGAAGTCGGTGATGAGCACGTTGTGATGATCGGCTCCGGGGACTTCGAGCCATTGCTTTTCCAAATTTGCTGGCAGGGAGGCAAAGAGTCGTCGGCCTGACTCCAGTGGGATCACCCGGTCCGCCGTGCCATGGGCAATGAGGGTGGGCAAGGTGAGTGTGGAAGCTGGCAAGTCCGAGCGGATGCGGCTCAAAGACACTCCTGTTCTCCATTCGTAAATCCATCCGGCGGCCTGTCTCCACATGCTGCCAAGCGTGGCACCGATGCGGTCGGCGACGTTCTTTTGAATCGCCGTTTCGAGGCGGTCGAAGCTGCTGATGATGACCAGTGTCTTCCACGGACGATTCGGCAATGCGGCGGCGTGCATGGATACGGCACCGCCCATGGACATGCCGAGCAGTCCGGTGGGTTGCGCGGAGAAGGCAAACCGGCTGGCGGCTTCATCCAATACCCTGGCCGGGAGATCAGCCTCCCGGAGTCCGAAGGTGATGGTGGGTGCGGGATGTTCGCCGTGGGCGGGCATGTCTGGCAGCAGGCAGCGAAAGCCAACGGCGCAGAGCCGCTCGCTGATGAGGAGGTAGTCCTCCTTTCGTCCTTTGCGACCATGAACGAGCACGAGGGTGCCGATGATCTGCCCTGGAGGTGGCAAAGCCATGTCCTGGAGTTGCGCACGCACCTTCTCCCCCCGCAGGCCAAGTCGGCGATCTGCGAGCGGCTCCATCATCAGGCAGGGGGTACCGTCGCTGAGGGTGAATGGCTGCACCGTGACCCCATGCGCCGCCGGGTCAGCGAGGAACTCGCGGTGGTAGTCCTGCAAGGGGCGCCGTGCTGGCGAAGCGATCTCATTGCCCGCCCACCAACTGGCTCCGGCCATGCCGAGCAGGAGCAGAGCGCAGAGAATGGTCATGAAGCGGTGGAGGCGTGGCATGTGAAGCTAAGACTTAATGACGACAATTTATGCAGACACCCAGTTCTTGATCCAGCTAGCGACGATAACGCATAGGAGAAGACCAAGCAGCACCATTGAGGCAATCCGAACTAGCCGCCTTCCGGATGTAGGCTCACAACTCGCGGTGATCGCACATACAAAGATGATCGGATACAACGGCGTCGTGTACATCCCGACGATAAACATCTCTCCATCACCAGGTCCCTTGGCGAACAGCATGGTGATAAGCATGATCAACATGCAGGCTCCGACCGTCAGAAACAGCGCCAAGGCCAAGCTTTCCATGATATGAAGGATTTTAGCGCCTGCTGTTTTCACGACATGCGAGATGCTCACTCGTCTTCACGCGCTTTCCGGCCTTCGACGCCGAGGAGGAGGCGGAAGCCGGTGTCGGAGAGCTGGTCGGTGATTTTGACTTTGCGGCGGAAGGAGGCGAGCAGCTCGCGTGGGTCATGCGTGGTGAAGGCTCCGCCGCGGACGATGCCTTCGCTGGCGTCGGCGGCCCAGGCGTCGGAGACCCATTCCCAGACGTTGCCGGAGAGGTCGTGGAGCTGGGTGCGTGGATCTGCCCGGAAGCTGGCGACGGGGGCGGGACCGGCGTGGCCGTCGGTGTAGCCTGCGATGGCTTTTTTGCCGGTGGGGTCGGCGCTGAGGTCGGCGAAGTTTCCGGTCTTCTGCGGTGGGATGGAGGTGAAGCCCCAGGGGTAGAAGCCGCCGATGGCGCCACTGCGCTGGGCGGCGGTGGCTCCGATCTCGCGGGGGAGATTGGTGGCCATGCTCCATTCGTCATCGGTGGGCAGGCGATACTCCTGATCCGGCTCCAGCAGGCCTTTGGCGCGCTCGCGATCCGTGAGCCAGCGGCAGAACTGCTCTGCCTCCGTGCGGGTGACATTGGTGACGGGCAGCTCGGGTGCTTTTTCGAGATCGCGACTGGGGATCGGCGGCAGATTGGAGCTGCGGGCGAATTCGGCGAAGTCCTTCCGTCGTGTCTCGGTGGCGGCGAGCATGGCTTTGCCGAGCGGCACGAACTTCATGCCGAGGCTGTTTTCCCAGGCCTTGCTGAAAACGACGGCTCCGGTGGCGCGCAGGCGGAGATTGAAGCTGACGGCCTGACCTTCTTTGAGGGTGCCGCGCACGATCTCGTTCTTGTAGCCAGGCATGCGCACTTCGAGCTGGAACTTGTCCGCGCGGGTTTTGTCGAGCTTCAGCGGCGTGCGGCCCACGCGCAGCTCGCCGTCATAGACCTCGGCTCCGGCCGGGGTGCTCTCGATGCTGAGCCTGCCGTAATGTACGAGCACGATCTCGGTGCGCAGTGCCTGCCTGCCGGGCGTGGGCATCATGCCGGGGGGCAGTTTGATGTTGGCGGGACGCCAGGCGTATTCGTGATCGATGTCCAGCCGCCCGCTCTGCCGGTCGCGTGAGGTCATCCAGGCGCAGAAGGCATCGGCATCCGCAGCGGGGACCATGACGCAGTTGATCACGCGCTTTTCTGGAGTGGTGAAAGGCACCACATCAAAGGCGGCGGCGCGAAGGGTCGACTCCAGGAAGGTGCGGAACTGGGTCACCTCGACAGGGAGATCGGCGATGTGGCGGTCTTTGGTGAAGCTGAACCACTGGCTGAAGATGTTCCGCCAGGGCTGGCCGTTCTGGGGTTGGATGGGCGCGGGGGCGGGCTTCACCGGCAGCGGCAGGTCATAGGCCCAGTGCTGCTGGTATTTGCCTGCGTGCAGGGCACCGCCGGCCAGGGCCGAACCCAGAAGGGTGTAAATGGCCGCGCGGGCGAAGCGGCGGGAGAAGCTTTCCGTACGCTTCTCGCCGACGCGTTGCAGGGCTTCGGCGAAGTCGCCCGCGGTCTGGAAGCGCTCGCTCAGATCGGGAGCGCAGGCGCGGCAGATCACGCGGTTGAGATCCATCCAGAAGGGCCACTCTTCATCGCTGAGATCGGCCGGCACCTCGGGGAACTCCATGCGGTCTTTGCCGCTGCTCATTTCGTAAAGCACCTTGCCAAGACTGTACACATCCGCCTGCGGCGTGCCGGGGCCTTCCGGTGGCACGAAGCCCTCTGTGCCGACGAAGGTGCGCTCTCCCAGAGCGGCGACGAGGCCGATGTCCGCCAGTTTGCACACGCCGCCGCAGAAGATGATGTTGGAGGGCTTGATGTCACGGTGCGTGAGCCCGTGCGTGTGCATGTAGTGCAGGGCATCCGCGAGATAGACGCCTGCATCACGGCAGAAGACGAGATCGAGCCGGCCGTGGCTCTTCATGTCCGTGCCGAGCGTGCGTGGCACGTAGGTCTGGAGATTCTCGAAGTTCGGTCCCTCGTCCGCGTCATCCGCCAGCTCCATGACGCAGTAATAAAAGCCGCGCGCTTCATTCCAGCCGACATGCAGGATGTGGACGAGGCAGGGATGGCCGCGCGAGATCGGCTCGAACTGCTGGATGCCGAGGAATTCGCGATGGAAGGTCTTCGTGAGCTCGAAATCCTCCCGCCAGACGATTTTCACCGCGCGGTAGGCACCCGTGACACTCTGCGCCAGCCAGACCTCCCCATACGCTCCCGAGCCGATGCGCCGGATCAGGGTGTAGTCCGAGATGACGATGTCATCCCGATGCGATGGCGGCCCGTTCTTTTGCCGTGAGGCCACAGCGCGCTTCATCTGCGGCGCGGGTGGCGCGGGCAGCTCCAGCATGGTCGAGGGCGCGGGCGGCTCCGCTGGCATCCCCTCCCCAGGCGCAGGCGCGTCAGGGGGTGGCAGGTCGAGGGAGTCGGAGGTCATTCAGCGGGAAAACGATACGCATTTGCAGAGCCGGACACAACCCTCGTCTGCGGTTGGGCTGAAATTCACGTGCCAGGTACTTAGCGCTGCGAGGATGGGAGTTGACCCGGCGTTCATTCCTCCCCAAGAATCCCGCCGACCACCTCGAACCATGAAACGTCTCGCCCTGCCTTTTTGCCTCCTCGCTCTCGTCACCTGGACACTGCTCGCGGCGGACCCTGCGAAACCCGCGCCGCTGAAGGTGCTGATGGTATGCGGCGGCTGCTGCCACGACTATGCCAACCAGAAAATGATCCTCGCCGAAGGACTGAGCTCCCGCGCCAACGTTGAATTCACCATTGTCCATGAAGACGCCCCCAAGGGTAAGGACGAGCGCGAGCACCGCGTGAGCATTTATGAAAAAGACGACTGGGCCAAGGGCTACGACGTCGTCCTGCACAATGAATGCTTTGGCAAGGTGACGGACGTGGCCTTCGTCGAGCGCATCGCCAAAGCGCATCACAACGGCGTGCCTGCCGTGATGCTGCACTGCTCCGCTCATAGTTACCGCGCTGCCGCGACCGATGAATGGCGCAAGTGCATCGGCCAGACCTCCATGAGTCATGAAAAGAACCGCGACCTGCTCGTCAAGAACGTCGCCCCTGAGCATCCTGTGATGAAGGGCTTCCCCGCCGAGTGGCTGGATGCCAAGGACGAGCTCTACAAGAATGAGAAGCTCTGGGAAAACTTCGTCCCGCTGGCCAAAGCCTATGGTGAGGACACGAAGAAGGATCACGCCCTCGTCTGGGTGAATACTTATGGCAAAGCCAAGGTCTTTGGCACCACCATGGGCCACAACAACAGCACCATGGAAGCCCCCGTCTTCCTCGACCTCGTGGCCCGCGGCCTGCTCTGGGCCTGTGACAAGCTCGATGCCGAAGGCAAGCCCGTCGCGGGTTATGAAGCTCGTCAGAAGTAACGTCGCTGTCTCACACGAAACCAACCTCGGAAGATGCGGAGTCAAAAACAGAGCAACAAAGCGCCCAGGCCCTTCAAGAATGGGTCAGGTGGTGGGCGGTGGTCGGGTGGTCAGGGGAATGGCGGCTTCATTCCTCCGCCCAAGTTCATTCAGCGTGTGAAGAAGCCTGAGGCGGCGCCGCCTCCCGAAACGTCACCGACACAATCTTAGCTAGGCTCACTTCGATCTCGCGATCCCTGACTTGGCATTGGCGATGGCTTTGTCGATCTTCAGCAGCATGGTTTTCTTGTCCCCCGTGGTGGCGTAGGCGATGGCCTCATCCACGTAGCCGATGGCATCCTTGCGCTGGCCTTCCTTGTTCGATTTGGCATTGACGAGGGATTTGCGGGCGGCCTGAAGGCTCGTGAGTGGTTTGGCTGCTGTCTTGGCCGCTTCCAGATGACCGATCGCCGCCCTCATGCGGGGATTACCGTCAGGATCCTTCGCCAGAAGCGGCGTGAAGGCCTGGAAGAGGGAGATGAAAAGAACCCAAATGAATCCGGTGCTGTGTTTCATGGTTTACCTTTCGATGGTGTGTCGTTTCATCCCTGGGTGCATCTGAAAAAGCAGCCAGATTCCAAGCAGTGAATCCGCCAAGTCGGTGCGAAGCAGAGGTCAGACGGGGCTGCTGCGCCGAACGAAATGGACGAGGAACTCGCGGTTGCCATCGGTGCCCTGGATGCTGGACTCGACGAGGCCTCGCCACTCCAGATCGGGCCGACTTTGGACGAAGTCCTGAATGCGCTGGCAGGCGCGGGCGTGGGCCTCGGGATCGCGGACGATGCCGCCGGGGCCGATGTCCTCGCGTGTGAGCTCGAACTGGGGCTTCACGAGGACGAGGGCCTGACCGCCGGTCTTTAAGACGCTGAGGGCACCGGGAAGGACGAGGGTGAGTGAGATGAAGGAGACGTCAGCGACGATGATGTCCACGAGCTCGGGGACATCGGCGGGCTGCATGTGGCGGACGTTGAAGTTCTCGCGGCAGATGACGCGGGGGTCGTTGCGGAGCTTCCAGACCATTTGGTTGGTGCCGACGTCGAAGGCATGGACTTTCACCGCGCCGCGCTGGAGGAGGCAGTCGGTAAAACCGCCGGTAGATGCGCCGACATCCATGCCGATGAGACCGGTGACGTCGATTTGGAAGTGGTCGAGGGCACCTTCGAGCTTGAGGCCGCCGCGGCTGACGAATTTGGGCGGCTGCCGGACGGTGAGGACGGCATCGGGGCGGACGAGCCATCCGGGTTTGGTGAGGACGGTGTCTCCCTGCATGACTTCGCCGGCCATGATGAGGCGCTTGGCCTGCTCACGGGAGGGTGCCTGACCGCTCTGGACGAGGGCTTGATCGAGTCGTAGCCTGGCCATCAGCGGACGACGGGCTGGATGACTTCGTCGCCTGGCTCGATGCTGATGCCAGCGGGGATGGAGGTGAGGTCGAGATCGGCCACGGCTTCGTTTTCCTCGATGGTATCGGTGATGCGGATCTTGCCGAGGACGCCGTTTTCGCGGCGCACCTCAAGCTGCTGACCTTTGGCGAGGCCCTGCTTCGAACCAGCATCGAGGATGACGAAGCCCTGGTCTTTGACGACGGTCTTGATTTTGGCGATGGGCTTGGCGGCCATGACCTGCTTTTGCAGGGGGGTGAGGGTGTTGGTGTTGATGCCTTTGGCCTCGGCGGCGAGGATGGTCTTTGGCACGGTGAGTCCGCCGCCTGGGAGTTCAGGAGTGGCGGGGGTGGTCGAGACGGGGGCATTCACCGGGCTGGTGGTGGCCAGGGTGCCGGGGGTGGGTGGGGTGATGGAGGTGGCCGGGGCAGGGATACCGGGCAGGGGCACGAGGCTGTCACCTGTGGGGGAGGCATAGGCCTCAGTGGCCTGCTTTTTCTTGATGAAGGCGAGCTCTTCTTTGGCCCCCCGGGCGGCCTGCTGTCCCTCCCAGGCGAGGTAGGAGGTGGCTCCGATGAGGAGGGCGGTGAGGACGTAGGCGAAATGGATGAGGCGCATGGAGGAAAGGGGATGGTTTGAAGGGAGGCGAGACTGGGCCGGGGTTTCAGAGACTACCGCGAATCATGAAAATCTAAATCTGATTTCCATTTGCGTCATCCTTGCGCCACCAGCCCTGCGTTTCACTATGGCACTCATCACATGACA
>JBILPY010000415.1:0-4391 GCA_044373575.1 Prosthecobacter sp.
GTGATGAACTCCTCCTGCTTCGCCAGTCGGGCGGTGTCGATCTTCTTTGCCTCGACCTCGATCTTTGCGCCGATGGCCCGCTCTTCATCGGTCAAAAGGGAGACCAGTCTGCCTGCCGGTGTCTTCCAGCTCTTCGTGTTAAAGCCCGGCTCAAAAATGGCGCGCATCCGGTAGTAGTCCGCCTGCGTGATCGGATCATAGCGATGGTCGTGGCACTGGGCACAGCCCACCGTCATGCCGAAAAAGGCCGTGCTGACGATCTTGATCGTGTCCGCGATGCTGGCGTTCTGAGCGGCCTTGTCATTCATCGCTCCCGTGCCGTCGGCCGCCATGCGCAGGAAGCCGGTGGCGGTGATCTTCTCGATGGCATCGGCGCTCAGATTCTTGTGCGGCTGCGGCACCATTTCATCACCAGCGAGCTGCTCGCGCACGAACTGGTCGAAGGGCTTGTCCTTGTTCAGAGCGGCGATGACGTAGTCGCGATACTTCCAGGCCCAGGCGCGCTCCAGATCCTTGTCCGTGTAGCCGTCGGAGTCCGCGTAGCCCGCGATGTCCAGCCAGTGGCGGCCCCAGCGTTCGCCGTAGTGCTCGGAGGAGAGGAGACGGTCCACCAGCGTCTCGTAGCTAGGTGCATCCTGCTCCTTTGCGGGTGGCAGACCGGTGAGGTCAAAGTTCGCACGTCGCACCAACGTGCGCGGATCAGCCTCCGGGGAGAATTGCAGCCCGTTTTCCTTCAGCTTCGCGGCAATGAAGGTGTCGATGGGATTCGCGGTCTGCTCGGCTTTAGGTAGCGCAGGTTTCTTGATCGGCTGGAAGGCCCACCAGGCCCGCTCCTCGTCCGTGAAGGCATGTTCCGGGCCGAGCTTCTCCGGCTCCACGCGCGAGGTCTTCGCGCCCTGAGCGACCCATTGCTCCAGCGTGGCGATGTCTTTGTCCTTCAGCTTGGCTTTGCCCTTCGGCATCTCGCCCTTCTTCACCAGTTCCAGCAGATGACTCTTCGCTGCATCGCCGGGGACGATGGCCGGGCCATCCTTGCCGCCCTTGATCAAAAAGCGCGCGAGCCGGACATCGAGCCCGCCTTTCGTCTCGCCATCTTCTCCATGGCAATGGAAGCACTGCGCCTTCAGGATCGGGCGGACGTGTTTTTCAAACGTGAGCACCTCGCCGGCCCACACTGGGCTGGCGATCACGAGGGCGATGAGGGGGGAACGGATCACGCAGGGCATACGGGCGGCATTGCCAAGCTCTTGCTCCTCGGCTAACCAAGATCCGCTAATGCAGCCTCAAATCACCAGTCCGAGTAACGAACGTATCAAACATGCCCGCCGGGTGCGCGATGGCCGCGAGCCGGGCCTGATCTTCGTCGATGGCCTCCGCCTCGCCGAAGAGGGGGTGAAGTCGGGTGTCGTCGTGGAGGCCGCCTTCGTCGCCTCCGGCAGTGATGACGCACGTCTGCTGGCGCTCGTGCAGCAGCTTTCGGCTCAAAATGCCCCCATTCTCTGGACTCAGCGCGAGGTGCTCGATGGTTTGAGCGACACGGTGCAGAGCCAGGGCATCGTGCTCATCGCCCGGCGTCCTGTGCTGGATTCCGCTCGGCTGTTTGAGGGCAAAGGCAGTCTCTTTCTCGGGCTCGATCGTGTCCAGGACCCCGGAAACATGGGCACCCTCCTCCGCACGGCGGAGGCGGCAGGTGCGGCGGGGGTGATCGCGCTCGGCGGCAGTGTGGATGTATTTTCTCCCAAAGTGCTGCGCAGCTCCATGGGCTCTGCCTTCCGTCTGCCCGTGATAGTGGATGTAACTGCCGAGACGCTTTTAAACCTGCGCGCCGAACACGGACTGCACCTCGTGGCCGCCGCCGGAGAAGGAGAGCTGGACTACACCGACTACGACTGGCAGCAGCCCACGCTTCTGCTGCTCGGCAATGAAGGCCGTGGCGTGAGCCCCGACCTCATGACCGCCTGCGACACTCGCCTGCGCATCCCGATGGCAAACGGCGTCGAGTCCCTGAACGTCGCCGCTGCGGGAGCGGTGATGCTCTTCGAGGCGGCGCGGCAGAGGCGATAGGGTTACTCCGCCGCCTTCCGCTCGTTCACCACACGATCCACGGAGTGTTTCGTGACGATGTTCCCGAGGCTGTCGCGGCCTTTGATCGGCAGCGCGGCGATGGGGAATTTCAGCTGCATCTGGCGCAGGTAGAGGGCGGGCTTCAGATGCACGAGCAGGTTTTGCGCGTTGCTGGCCTCCTCCGTCTCATGACGTGAGAAGAAGAGCACCATGCTGCCGGGCGTGCCCTTCGTGAGCATATATTGTTTGTCACGCGTGATGCCGCCGATGCGGAACCGCTTAGCCATGACAGCGCCGTTTTTGCCATCGCGGTAGATGAGGGTGTACACGGCTTCCTCGTCTTTTTTGAAGAGGCTGATGTATTCCGGGTTCTTCCCGACGTGGAATTTCGGCGCGACCTTCGTCACGGTCATGCTGCCATCGCGGGTGAAAAAGATGACGTCATCCAGCGGCGAGCATTTGCACAGCGGCTCGCCTTCCTTTTTCAGGCCAGTGCCGGCGAAACCTTCCTTGGCGTCGAGATAGAGCGTCTCGTTCGCCAGGATGACCTCGGCGGCCATCACGCGGTCGAAGCTGCTGATCACCGTGCGGCGCTCGCGGCCTGGGCCGTAGGTCTTTTTGATGCGCTCAAAGTGGGAGATCGTGTAGCGCGTGAGCTGCTTGAGGTTCTTTTCGACAATGTCGATGTCCTTTTCCAGGGACCGGATGTGCTCGTCGGCCTCGAAGCTGTTGAACTTGGAGATGCGCTTGATCTTGATCTCCGTCAGGCGGGCCACGTCGTCATTGGTGACTTCGCGTTTCAGCAGGCCGAGGTGTGGTTTCAGGCCTTTCCAGATGGCCTCCATCACGGCTTCCCAGGTCTCGGCTTCTTCGATCCGGCGGTAGATGCGGTTCTCGATGAAGATCTTCTCCAGGCTGCTGAAGTGCCATTTCTCCATCAGCTCCCCAAGCTCGATCTCCAGTTCACTGCGGAGGATCTCCTTGGTGTGCTCGGCGCAGTCCTTGAGCAGGTCGTTGATATTGATGAAGCGCGGCTTGTCGTTCTGAATGACGACCGCGTTCGGTGCCAGCGAGACTTCGCAGTCGGTGAAGGCGTAAAGAGCCTGGACGGTCTGCTCCGTGTCCGCACCGGGTGGGAGCTGGATGACGATCTCGGCGAACTCGGAGGTGTTGTCATCCACGCGGACGATCTTGATTTTGCCTTTGTCATTCGCGGCCACGATGCTCTCCATGATGCCGCCCGTGGTGGTGCCAAAAGGGATCTCGGTGACACGCAGGATGTTCTTTTTATCACCCGGCTCGATCTTCGCCCGCACGCGGACACGACTGCCACGCAGACCGCCGGCGTAATCCGTGGCGTCCATGATCCCGCCAGTGGCGAAGTCGGGCAGCAGGTTCACTTCTTCGCCTCGAAGTGCGGCGATGCTGGCATCACAGAGTTCATTGAAGTTATGCGGCAAAATGCGGCAGCTCAGGCCGACGGCGATGCCCTCCACGCCCTGCGCGAGCAGCAGCGGGAACTTCACCGGCAGGGTCACAGGCTCCTTGTTGCGACCGTCATAGCTGGCGGCCCACTCGGTGACTTTCGGCGCATAGACCACATCCAGCGCGAACTTGGAGAGGCGGGCCTCGATGTATCGGGGGGCGGCGGCGTTGTCCCCCGTCAGAGTGTTTCCCCAGTTCCCCTGGGTGTCGATCAGCAGGTCCTTTTGCCCGAGCTGAACCATCGCATCGCCGATGCTGGCATCGCCGTGCGGATGATATTTCATCGTGTTCCCCACCACGTTCGCCACCTTGTTGTAGCGGCCGTCTTCCAGCTCATCCAGCGAGTGCATGATGCGGCGCTGCACCGGCTTCAGGCCGTCATGGATATGCGGCACCGCGCGCTCGAGGATGACGTAGCTCGCGTATTCGAGGAACCAATTGCTGTAATGCTCATCCACCGGCTTCTCCACGATGGGAGCGCTGTCGGCGAGAATGGGGGAGGTGTCTTCGGACTTGGAGGATGCTTTCTTGGCCACAGGCAGGTCGGGGCGGTCGGTTTTCGGGAAACGGGAGTGCTCAATTGCTCACTACTCGGCCCTCCGTCAAGGGGAGAGAGCGGGCGGAACTTGTGGCGTGCAGGCTTACGTCGGGAAACTCAGGTGGTGCTGGCAGGAAGAATCGCGGTGCCGCATCGGCTGAGCGAAACATTTCTTCAGCTTCTTCCAGCCTGCACGAAACATCTATCGCTCGCCCAATGGGTCGTCTGCCAGCTCCATCCGGTGAAGGGTTGGCGAGAAACCCGGAAGGGTTTTGTTCATCCGATGAAGGGTTGGCGAGAAACC
>JBILPY010000416.1:0-4385 GCA_044373575.1 Prosthecobacter sp.
GGCGGTCTCCAGGGCTCCCCGGAAGTCATCGAGGCCGTAGATGGCATTATCGACCTCCAGAAGGATGGCGGTGACGTCTGCGGGCACGAGGCCGAGGGGGACGACGTAGAGGGGGAGCTTGAGTTTAAAATTACGCAGCCAGATGACCTGGTCGCCGATGCGGAGGGGGAAGTAGTCCTGACGTTTCATGGTTTTGCGGGGCTTGATGGGTGGATTGGGGGCTGGATCTGGCTGGTCATAAAAAAAGTGGCTGTCGTAGGTGACGCCCGGTTGATCGAATCTAGCCATCTAGGGGAACCTCCGGGCGAAAGGCTGGGGAGCGGCGGCGAGCCGGTGAAAAGGAGGTCTCAATCCGCTGAAGTGGACGCCCACTTTCCAAAAGTGGGCCGTCACCTTGAAAAGGTGGGCAGGGATATTGCCAAGGTGGGTGCCCACTTTGCCGAAGTGGGCAGGGACTTTTTCGTGGTGAACGCCCACTTTGCCGAAGTGGGTGGGGATATTGCCAAGGTGGGCACCCACTTTGCCGAGGTGGGCGGGGACTTTTTCGTGGTGAGCGCCTACTTTCCAAAGGTGGGCGGGGATATTCCAAAGGTGAGAGCCCACTTTGCCGAGATGGACGGCCATCTTGCTGCGGTGGACCGCCACTTTGCCGAGATGGGCAGCGGTTTTACCGGGATGCACGGCCTGGGCGGGCGGGTCGGGCTCCTGTCCGGCGAGGTCAGATGGCAGAGTGAGAAACATGGCATCAAGGACTGCGAGGAGGACGCACACGACGTCTTCATCCTGTGAATACCGGTTTCCCCCCAATCCGTTACGCGAAATAATGAAAAAAGTTTTTTAAACCTCTGGGGTACGTGTTCAGCACTGCATGGGCTGACGCTACAAGGGTGATGCCTGTGCTCGCCCTTAAAGAAGCTCAATCATTAGATAAACGAAAATTTGCGTGATCATGTCACCGCTGGTGGCAGTGTTCTGTCCAGGAAAGCGAATCATGCATGCCACCACTTTAGCTAAACGCTCTATCGCTAATCCACTCTTACCCTTGCAGCCCTTCTTTGCGCCGCTTTCGGTCGCCTTGATCGGTGCCACGGAGCGCGATGGGAGTGTCGGGCGGGCTTTGATGGAAAACCTCATCGCCTTTGCGGGCGAGCTTTACCCGGTCAACGCAAAGCATGATCAGGTGCTCGGCTATCGCACTTGGCCGAGCTTGAGCGCTATTGGCCAACCTGTCGATCTCGTGGTGATCGCCACACCGGCGGCCACCTTGCCAGAGATCATCCGCGAATGCGCCACCTGCGGCGTGAGGGCGGCCATCATCATCTCGGCGGGATTCAAAGAGACCGGCCCCGAGGGCGTGGCGCTGGAGCAGCAGGTGCTGGAGGAGACGCGGAAAGGCGGCGTGCGCCTGATCGGCCCGAACTGCCTCGGCCTCATGGTGCCGCACACGGGACTGAACGCCACCTTTGCCACCGCCATGGCTCTGCCCGGACGCGTGGCCTTCCTGAGTCAAAGCGGCGCGCTTTGCACGGCCATCCTCGACTGGAGCTTCCGCCAGCGCGTGGGCTTCAGCGCCTTTGTCTCCGTCGGCTCCATGCTCGATGTCGGCTGGGGCGATCTCATCCGCCATTTCGGCGATGACCCCGCCACGGAGAGCATCGTACTCTATATGGAGTCCGTGGGCGATGCCGCCGCTTTCATGGAGGCCGCCCGCTGTGTCGCGGCCAAGAAGCCCATCATCGCCATCAAAGTCGGCCGCACTGCTGCTGCCGCACGCGCCGCCGCCTCCCACACCGGGGCCATGACCGGCAGCGATGACGTGCTCGACGCTGCCTTTGAGCGCGCTGGTGTGCTGCGGGTGGACACCATCGAGCAGCTCTTTGACATGGCCGAGGTGCTGTCCAAGCAGCCCCTGCCCGCCGGCCCACGGCTCGCCATCGTCACGAATGCCGGCGGACCCGGCGCACTCGCCACCGATGCCCTCGTGCGTCATGGTGGCGAGCTGGCCGAGTTCACTCCCGCCACGCTCCAGCAGCTCGACTCCCACCTGCCCTCGCATTGGAGCCACGGCAATCCCGCCGATGTCCTCGGCGATGCTGATGCCGCCCGCTATGCCGCTGCCTTCCGCGCCATCGCCGATGATCCGCAGACCGATGGCATCCTCGCCGTGCTCACCCCGCAGGCCATGACCGAGCCGCTCTCCATCGCGGAATCGCTCGTCGCTTTGGCCAAAACGACGAACAAACCCCTGCTCGCGAGCTGGATGGGCGGCGACACCGTCGAAGACGCCCGCGAAGTGCTGAACGCGGGCGGTATCCCGACCTATGATTACCCCGATGAAGCCGCGCGCTCCTGGCAGTTTATGTGGCAGCGGCAGGAGCGTCTCCGCTGGCTGGAGGAGACAAATCGCCTCGCCTGCACCGAGCGCCCCACTTTGTCAGAGGCGCGGAAAGTCATCGCCCGCCATCGCGCTGCAGGCCGGACTTTGCTCACTGAGATTCAGGCCAAGGAAGTGCTCGCCGCCGCTGGCATCCCCGTTTTGGAAACCCGACACGCCAGGAGCGCCGAGGAAGCCGTCGCACTTGCCCAGCAGATCGGATTTCCCGTCGTGCTGAAGCTGCAAAGCCCCACCATCACCCACAAGACCGACATCGGCGGCGTGCAGCTCGACCTGGCGGATGCCGACGCCGTCCAAGCCGCCTGGCAGCGCATCGGAAAAGCCGTGCCGCCCGCCGACTTCGACGGCGTGGCCGTGCAGCGCATGTTCCGGGAAAAGGGTCTCGAACTCATCTGCGGCTGCACCCACGACGCGCAGTTTGGCCCTGTTCTCCTTTTTGGTGCCGGAGGCGTCATGGTGGAGGTGCTGCAAGACCGCGTCCTGCTCCTGCCGCCGCTTTCCCCCATGCTCGCGCTGGACCGCATCCGCCAGACCCGCATCCACCGCGCCCTCCAGGGCACCCGCCATCTCCAGCCCGCCGACATGCCCGCCCTCGCCGATGTTCTCGTGAAGCTCGGCGACTTGGTCCTTGCCTGCCCCGAGATTCAGGAACTCGACATTAACCCCCTCCTCGCCACCGCCAGCGGCGTCATCGCCCTGGATGCCCGGATCGTCTGCACGGGGGCTTGATGTTTATGGAAGCCCCACACTTGGAGCTCTACGACGTCACCCTGACCTCCTGCCACTATCAGATCGGCACCCAAAGCACCTTCAGCAGAACCAGCAACGCCGGCCCGCATGACAACATCACCGCTAGGAAACTCATCATCGGCACCACACCCGGTGGCAACAACCTGGTGAGCAGTGCGAGCATCACCGGCACCAACTAAAACTTCATTTGCACCACGGGCAAGTTTACTAAGCCACACTTACCGCCGTCAGTTTGGCGGGAGTGAACTCTTCCTTCACGCAGCCCGACGCTGGTTCGTCGCCCCCCCCCATTCAGGTGCCCCCCGTCATGCATCTCTCCGCCTCAGGCGATCGGGAAAGCGACGGCGCGATTAATCTAGACAAAACCGCCGCAAGTACGCCCCCTCGGTGGGAGCAGCCACTTCGTTATCATCAATGTTACGCGAAGTGGTGACAGCGTTAGCGTCAGTTTCCGCAAGGTCTCCGGGCGTTATTGCCACATCTACCGCTTCACCAATTTGGTTGATTGACTAATCGAAGACGAGCCTGCGGCAAGCAATCAACTCGCTACATCTACCCCCATGACTCTCACCGACTTGAATGGAGGTGGATTACGCAAATTCTTCCAAATCCTCACCACAGCAACTACCGTCCCTTGAGGCAGGCTATCACTCTCAGAATCATCCAGTTAAAGCGAAGCGAAAAGTTTTGACTTCCATGCTTGAATTCAGTTAATCGTTTTCATTTGTATCATAAATCAGTCAAGCCAACCATGAAATCGCTCCAGTTCTCATTCTGTCTGCTTCTTGTGACTACCTTGTCGCAAGCTGCCACGGTGATTTCCTATACCGCAACTGCGGACCCGAACAACAATCCTGATGGCACAATCACCGCAGGAGGTTCTGGCAGTACCAATGTATGGACCCGCAGTACGAGTGGAACCGCAGGTAGCTTTAGTGGGAACTCTGCGGATAACGGAGATGGAAATGGAGCTGGCGCTGGGAATCCAGCCTGGGGTATCTGGTCCAATCTGGGAGGAGTCTCCAATACGGTTCATACTTTTGCCGGAGGTGCTCTGGGGCCGAATCAACTGCTAGAGTTGGATTTCGATAATGGCTCTGTGGACTTAGGTGCCACGGTCGGCGTTTCCCTGTGGAATGCCTCAAACCAGAACCTCTTCGAATTCTTCTTCGTTGGTGGAGCTGCAAATTATTCCAAAAATGACCTTGGAGGAACTGTCTCTACTTCCAAAGGATACACG
>JBILPY010000417.1:0-4375 GCA_044373575.1 Prosthecobacter sp.
TGGCATCACCGACGGGCACTTTGGCCTTGGCGCGAGCGGATTGAGCGGCGGTGGGGCTGAGTTTGACGGGGACGATGTCTAGTGGCTTGAAGGCAAGCACAGCGGGGATGCCTGGGGCGATGACACGGGAGGTATCGGGGGTCTTTTCCTCGCCTTTGATGTGGAGATGCGTCGGCTTGGTGAGGTGGAGATCGTATGCGCGTGGCAGGCCGTCTTTTTCGAGATCGGGCTGGCCGGGCTGGGCATCGAGTCGGACGTGGTAGGGCTCAAAGATGGCGCGCATGGCGTAGTACTCGTCGTGCGTGATGGGGTCGTATTTATGGGTGTGGCACGTCACGCAATTCATCGTGAGGCCGAGGAAAGATTTGCTCGTGTGCTCGATGACGTCGTCGAGCCAGGTGGTGCGGTTAAAGAGGTAGTAGTTCCGCGCGAGGAAGCCTGTGGCGCGGAGCACTTCGGGGTCTTCGGGCGCGAGCTCATCGCCCGCGAGCATCTGCTGCACCATGAGGTCGTAGCCTTTGTCCGTGTTCAGGGATTCGATGATCCAGTCACGCCAATGCCAGATGTGTTTCTGGCTATAGCGGAGCTGCGCGCCGAGACCATACCAGTCGCTGTAGCGCCAGATGTCCATGAAGTGGCGGCCCCAACGCTCGCCGTGATGTGGCGAAGCGAGCAGTTGATCGACGATGCGCTGACGCATGGCTGGCGAGTCCTGCGCGGCGAAGGCGGTCTGCTCCTCTAAAGTCGGCGGCAGCCCAGTGAGATCGAGATGCACTCGGCGCAGCCAAAGCGTGGGCTCAATGGGAGCCTGCGGGACGAGCCCATGCTCGCGGTGCGCTTTGGATAGCAGTTGGTCGATGGACTTCGCGCCGGGCGCTTTCTTTGGAGCAATGAAGGCCCAGTGCGGACCTGCGGGCGCGGTTTCCTCCGAGGCATGACAGGGCACGATCACCAGCAAGGCCAGTGAGAGCGTAGTGATGAAAAGCCGGGAGCTAGCAGCCATGAGAGCTGTCACATACGGTGCTCGGCGGCTGCTTCTTTTGATTCAGTCCTCAGCGCTGCGAGGTCTCGGCGGCGAAGGCGGTCACATCCGTGAACCACTGGCGCATGGCTTTGAAGCCGCGGACGAGGGCGCTATCCAACGTCTCCGTGCAGCGCAGGCGTGCGGCGAGGCTGTCCTCCACGCCACGATAGCGCGGGAGGAGGTAGCAAAGGCGGACCAGTTTGGCATCAGGCGCGCTGCGGTGGCCGAGGCTGGGGTGGAGGAGGCCTTTACACAAAACGAGTCCGTCCGCAGGGAGTGGCACTCGCCTTGTCGGCAGCACGAGCCACGGACGGCGGACGAAGACGGCGTTGCCACTCGCATCCGTCTCAATGCAGCCATAGCTGCGCGAGGGGATGCCCTGATGCGAGCGAGCGAGGAAGGCGCCCGTGCCAGCAGCGCGAATTTGATCCGTGGTGGACTTCTTCCTAAACAATAAATCGCTGACCATCACGCTCCCGAAGACCAGCAGGCGGAAGGACCAGCGGGCAAGCAAGGCGCTGATGATGGCGATGATGCCACAGAGCACGAGCGCCGGAATCGGGCTGACAGTATGTATCATCGCCGCGCAAGCCGTGAGCAAAGTGAGCAGGCCAAGCTTCGCGAGCTTCAGGCCAGTATCGACGATGCCGAAGGGCGAGAGCGCGATGAGCACATGGATGGCATGGGAGGTGAGCCACACGACGGCGAAAAGCGCGAGGCTGAGCGGCACCGTGACCCAGGGTGATGCGAGGGAGGCATCGACGACGTTCGCGAGCGGTGCCATGGCGAGACCGGAGCCCGTGAGCGCGTTCGCCACCTGCTCGGGCTGGATGCGCTGGTATTCACTCATCGCCAGAGCGACGAGCGGGACAAAGGCGGCGCTGGCGACGAGCGCGCTAGCTTTGTTTTCGAAGAGCTCCACCCAGTCGAGCGGCTTCTTTAAAATGCCGGGCACCGCCGCGCCGAATAGGTCTTTGCAAAAGCACAGTGTGATGAGGCCGAGCCCCGTGCCCCAGGCCCAGGGCTGGCAATACCACGGCAGATGCATGCGAGCCGTCGCCTCGGTGTGCCAGTACTTCCACGCGCCGACGGCGCTGATGCCGAGCAGCGGACTGATCGCCACGCCGGTCACTTCGGAGATGCCCTCGGCCAAGCTCACGCCGGGGATAATCGCGCCTGAGGTTGTTGTGCCTAGGGTGTGACTTGCGACTGTAGCTACTTTCTCCTCCAACCCTGCAGCGAGGAGATCAGTCCCAGAAACCTGCTCGGCGGCACTGGCGGAGAGCGAAAAACAGGCAATTGTCAGGATTGTGAGATAGCGATTCATGGTCGTGATGGGGAAGGCAGCCCGAATGGGACGAGGACGGGTCGAAAAATGTACGAAGATTCACCTTTGCCAGCTACAATTCCAAACTGTGGTTATAAGTGGCACATTATCGAAGTCGCTCTCCATGAGGAATTTTGATTGAAACATTCCCTGCGAAGCGGCTACATTTAAACAGCCACAAAATCTACGGGTAATCAGGCTTGAAGGGGGAGCAAAAGCGCCATTTTCGCAGTTCTGATCACTCGTTTTGAACTACTTTTTCTAAATTGGGAACAATTCTTGCGATTTTTCTTAATTGCTATAAAACAAACTGACAACTGAAAATCCCGGATGAAGGTCAATAACACAATCGTCATTTCCATCGGCCAAGCAGGCAACCAAATCGCTGCTTCGTTTTGGAAAACCATCTGCCAGGAGCACGGCATTGATCCCATGAGTGGTTCCGTCACCGCGCAGGGAGCACCCCCTCGGGGCAATTGGAGTTCATTTTTCTCCCAACTCGGTGAGTCTGGTTCCAGCTTCGTGCCCCGTGCTGTTATGGTCGATCTGGAGCCAAGCGTAATCGATAACATCAAAGCCACGACGGGCTCGCTTTTCAATCCAGCGAACCTGATCAGCCGGACGGAAGGTGCTGGTGGCAACTTCGCCGTCGGCTACTCCGGCGCTGGGCGCGAAGTGCTGCCCGAAGTGATGAGCCGGGTGAACTACGAGATCGACAAATGTGACAACGTGGGCGGCATCATCGTCATTCACGCTACTGGCGGCGGTACGGGTTCTGGTTTTGGCGCGCTCCTCATCGAGTCCATCAAGGAGAAATATCCTGAAGCGCCCGTGCTGAGCTGCGCAGTTTTGCCCTCTCCCCAAGTTTCCAGCGTGGTTACCGAGCCTTATAACACGGTCTTCTCGCTCAACAGCCTGCGCCGCACAGCCGATGCCTGCCTGATTTTCGACAATGAAGCTCTGTTCGAGCTGGCTCACCGGAAGTGGAACATTGAAAGCCCGACTGTGGATGATCTGAATCTGCTCATCACTGAAGCACTCGCGGGTATCACTGCCTCCATGCGTTTCAGCGGTTTCCTCACGGTGGAAATCAGCCTGCGAGAGCTTCTCACCAACCTCGTCCCACAGCCTTCGCTGCACTTCTTGATGTGCGCCTTTGCGCCACTTACGCCACCGGATCGAAGCAAATTTGAGGAGATGAGCATTGAAGACATGATCAAGTCGCTCTTCGACAATGGGTCCGTCTTCGCTGCCTGTTCACCAATGGAAGGCCGCTTCCTCTCCACCGCTGTGCTTTACCGTGGCATCATGGAAGACAAGCCTTTGGCCGATGCATCCTTGGCAGCAATGCGCGAGAAGCTCCCGCTCACCTACTGGATCCCCACCGCTTTCAAAATCGGCTATGTCGAACAGCCGGGCATCTCACACCGCAAGAGCATGGTGCTCCTCGCCAACAACACCGAGATCGCCCGTGTGCTGGACCGGATCTGCCACAACTTCGACAAGCTCTGGCAGCGCAAGGCATTCGCCAACTGGTACCTGAACGAAGGCATGAACGAGGAGCAAATCATCGCACTGCGCGCCTCCGCCCAGGAACTCATCCAGAGCTACCAAGTGGCAGAAGAGAGCGGCGCCAAGGCCAAGACTCAGGACGAAGGAACCATGACCACCCGCAGCTCTGCTGTTGGTGAGGATCCACGCAGAACATCGTCTGTCAGCCTTCGCGACCTCGTGGACCGCCGCTGATCCATCCAGACTTTTTTAAAACCTAACTTCAAGCAACATCCCGGAGGAGAACCAGTGAGAGAGATTCTGAGCATTCATGTCGGCCAGTGTGGCAACCAAATCGCGGATCGCTTCTGGCGTCTGATTTTGCGTGAGCACGGCCTCACCGATCAAGGCACGCCCAAAGACGGTTCGTCTGCCGCGAGCAATGCCAATATGGAGGTCTTCTTCCATAAGATCCGTGACGGCAAATACATCCCCCGCGCGGTGCTTGTGGACCTCGAGCCCGGCGTCATTGC
>JBILPY010000784.1:0-4337 GCA_044373575.1 Prosthecobacter sp.
CAGTGCGCATCAGATCGCCTTGCTGGCCTCCATCATTCAGGAGCAGGGCTGGCGGAACTCGATCACCCTCTCCAAACGCAGCGGCATGATCGTGCGCGGTCATGGCCGGCTGGAGGCCGCGCTTCTCATCGGCTGTGAAGCCGTGCCGGTCGATGAACAGGACTATGCCACCGAAGCCGAGGAACTTGCTGATCTGCTCGCGGACAACCGCCTCGCCGAACTGGCGGAACTCGATGAAGGAGATCTGAAGCGGCTGCTCAAATCCATCCAGGAAAGCGACCCCTCCTTTGATCTCGAACTCACCGGCTTTGCCGAAGACGAGATCCGCAAACTGTTCGACGCCGAAGACCCCGCCGAGGAGATGGAAATCATCCCCCGCATGGAGTGTCAGGCGTTCGAGCATCACGACTACCTTGTCTTCATGTTCCATGACCTGCGCGACTGGATGCAGGTGCTTCAGCTCATGGGCGTGCGCGAGGTGGATTACTCGATCACACGAACCACCAAAAAACTCGGCATCGGCCGTGTCCTCTATGGAAAACGCCTCCTCGATCTCTGCAAACGAGCCGCTCTGGCCGGAACTCCAACCCCTGAGTCTGCGCCTGGTCATCCTGAGCCGCAGCCGGGCGCGAACGATGACCAGCCACAAGCTATTCCCGAGCGCCACACTGCTCGTGCCGGAAAGCGAGCTTGAGCAGTATGCCCATATTCAACTGACGAAGGCCACCGTGCCAGACTCCGTGATGGGCATCTCCTCGTTGCGCAACTGGCTGCTCCAACACTTCAAGGAGGACGCGATCATCATGCTCGATGACGACATCAGCGCCTGCGTCTGCATGGTGTCGCTCCGCTGCCGAAAGCTCTCCGTGGAGGAAACGCTGCAAATGCTCAGCAACTCGGCCTACAACGCGCGTGGAGCCGGAGCACGTTTGTTTGGCTGGCATCAACGCAGTGATCCGCGCCTGCTGCAACGCAATGACCCCTTTGGTGTGAACCATTGGGTGGGCGGTGCAGTCGGCGTGGTGCGCGATACCAACGGTGGTGTGCCGGTTTGGGATGAACTGCTCAAGTGCAAGTGCGACATCGACGCCTCGCTCCAGGAGCTTCTCGACAATCGCCTGGTCTGGAATGAAGCGCGGTTCTGCTTTGTGCAGGAGCGCGACAAGAACCTGGGCGGCAATTCGCTGTTCCGCAGTGCTGAGCGCATCGCCACGGAGAAGCGACACCTCAAACGCAAGTGGAAGGCCCACATCGACTTCGGTGACTACAAGAGTCAGGAGCGCGTCTCGATGAGCGCCCCACGCCGCCAAAGCATTGCCCTGTGACGACGCACCCCAAGGCACCTCCCAAACCCTGCGACCTAACCAAACCCCACGGCATCATTTGGTGATGCAAACGGATGGAACCTCGAAGCCACGGTGACGAGGCCTCCAATCATGGACCTCCCAGATCTCTTTCCCGCCAACCCCATGCAACTGCGCACGATTCGTCATTATAACTTCAGCGAGGTATCCTCTGCAATGCAGAAGGCTATCCGCAGGGGCGATGCGGCACTGGCCGGTTACTGGGCCTTGGAACTGTGGAGCAGCGGCTTTGGCAAGTATGTGTGGAAGCGCCTGCTCACCATCAGCGCGGAGGATTGCTGGGGCATCCTCACGCAGGAGGTTAAGGCGCTGCATGACAGCTACTTGGTCATCAATGACGGCATCCCGCCGAAGCAGGCCAAGGGCCGCATCTTCATCAGCAAGGCGGTCATTTTGCTGTGCTTATCGAAGAAGAGTCGTGATCCCGATCATCTGCAAAATTTTGTCTATGATCAGACTGCTGGACTTGATGCCGAAACCCTTGCCCAAGAACTGCGCAGCAGCGGTGAGTATGTCGCCATCCCTGAGTATGCGTATGACTGCCACACGCGGGAGGGCAAGAAGCGCGGCAAGACCAAAGCGGACTTCTTCAAAGCAGAGCAGGCGGCGTTGGAGCCGCTGCAACCGGGCCTGTTTGATCATCTTATCGACGAGTGAGTTTTCGCGAAGGTCGCATCAAGGCAGGCTGATAATCTCAACAAGTGCATGTGAGGCTGGCCTATACAGCCATACCTTGTGAAGCGGTCCCCATCGTAAAACGCTTCCTACGCGCCTTCAAAAGGTCATGCTCATGCAGGGTGCCAATGGTTGGACCTGAGTGCCGTTCAAATGGTGCCAATCATGGATGGACAACGGTGTTCTGCGTCTCCGTCACATGGTGATTAAATCGGTGCGACACACGAGGTCACGGTGACGAGGCCGGAGGGAACCCAGCCCAGCGCTGGTCAACAAACCATCCTCCATGACCATGAACACCACCGCCTCACCCATCACCAAGCCCATGCTCGCCGACAAGTGCGAGCGTCTCCATGCTCTCAGCTTCCCGCTGCTAGCCACGCCCAAACTCGATGGCATCCGCTGCCTCAAGATCAACGGACGTGCCCTGACTCGCAGCTTCAAGCCCGTCTCCAATCGCTTCATTCGCGAGTGGATCGAAGCTAACCTGCCTGATGGCTTGGATGGCGAGCTCATCGTGAGAGGCACCACCTTCAACGAAACCGCCGGGCATGTGGGACGTGAGAGTGGTGAGCCTGACTTCACCTTCGCCGTCTTCGACTATGTGTGCGAGGGCATCGACGTGCCCTATGCCTGTCGGATGCAGGAGCTGGCGCGGCTGCCTGATTACCAGCGAGTCGATAAAGTGCTGCCGGAGGAGATGAATTCGCTGGACGATCTCATGGCCTATGAGGAGCGCTGCGTGACTGAGGGATATGAAGGCGTCATGATCCGCACGCCCGGCTCGCCTTACAAGTGTGGCCGGTCCACGGAGCGCGAGGGCTACCTGCTCAAGATCAAGCGCTTCGAGGACGCGGAGGCCGTGGTGCTCGACACCTACGAGGGCATGAGCAATCACAACGCGGCTGAGAAGGACGCGTTTGGCCGCACCAAACGCAGCATGGCGCAGTCCGGCATGGTCGGGCGCGGCGAACTCGGCGGCTTTGTCGTCAAGCAGGTGGAGACGGGCATCGAGTTCCGGCTGGGTTACAACCATGTCGTCGGCGGAGTGGATCGAGTATCCCTCTGGCAGCAGCGCTCCTCTTTGTTGGGCCGCATGGTGAAGTTCAAGCACCAACCCAGCGGCGCGAAGGAAGCGCCCAGGTTCCCGAAGTTCATCGGGTTCCGCGAGCAGTGGGACCTCTCATAGGAGGCTCATCAAATGGTGATCAAAACGGTGCGACACACGCGGCCACGGTGACGAGGCCAAGGGGAAGTCCGCATGGACTTTAATCACCCGCATCCATTCCTCCACATGAAACCCGCCGATCCCAAAGCCGCCCTCATCCAGTGGGGCATTGAACTGGAAACCCGCCTTCCACAAACGAGCAACGTGTCGGTGGGTAATTACCACGCCGGGTATCCGGTCACCACCGGCATCACCACGACCGGTGCTCGCAGCACCGCTCCTGCCTTCAACGCCGACACATGGAAGGCCGAGCGCGATGGCTCCATCCGCTGCGAAGCCGGGCAGATGCCCTGCGAATTCGTCTCCCCCATCCTCCACGGTGAGCGCGGTGTGGAGCATCTGATCGCCTTCGTTGAATGGCTCAACGCCCTCGGTGCCACGGTGGATCGCTCCTGCGGCTGTCACATCACCGTGGGCATTGAGTCGATCATCGGCACGTCCGACACGAAAGCGGTGAGCGAGTTCATCCGCAAGCTTGCTCACATCGCCCGCTGGCACGCGCGCAGCCTCTACGGCCAGACCGGGACGGATCGCCACCTCAACCACTACAGCCATCCGCTCTATGAGCAGACCGCCGACCATATGCGCAAGATCGTCACCTGCGAGCAGGAGCGGGTCAAAGCCGAGTGCGCCGAGCAATGCGGGCGCGGCATGGTGAACTTTAGAAAGGCGTTCAAGCGTGACCGCAACGGACGCTTCGTCGGAGTGGTGGAGTTCCGCGTCTTTGCCGGCACGGTGAACATTGAAAAAATCCTGCACCACCTTGCCAGCGTCCTCGGCCTGTGTCGCCGCGCCTGCGAGGTCCAATGCCTCGGCGGGTTCGGCAAGAACAAGATCCAAGCCAAGCGCACCGCCACAGCCTCCGATGGGCTGCGCTTCCTGTGGGACTACCTCGGGTGGACCGGCAGCGCGCGTCCCGTCGCCCTTGGCCTGTTCGGCAAGCTGCACTCGGAGTTCCGCCACTACCGCAAGAGCGCGCAGCGGCTCTGCCAGCAGTTCGATAGCCGCTACCCCGACGCGAACCTCTAACCCTTTGCCCGAGCTATACGCAGTCTGCGGATAGCCGGGCC
>JBILPY010000418.1:0-4336 GCA_044373575.1 Prosthecobacter sp.
TCCAACCCAATAGCTAAAGCATTTGCTTATCACTGTGCTCTCCACTGATAACTGCTGGACCGTGGAGCTGTTCTTTGTCACTGAAATGAAGCCCAAGATGCAGCCCGCCAGTCCAACAGCCCAATGCAGAGTCGCGATCGTCGAAGATCACACTTTTATGCGTGAAGGGCTGAAGGTGCTGATCGACTCCATGCCCGATTTTACCATCGTCTGGATGGCAGGCAGCGCCAGTGAGGCGCTGAAGCAACTGAGCAATGAGTGCCCCGAAGTGATGATGGTGGACATCACTCTGCCGGATCGAAATGGGTTGGAGCTGATCAAAGACGTGCATGTGCTCCACCCCAACCTGCGCATTTTGGTCCTGACCATGCACAATGAGAAACTCTATGTGCAGCGTGCACTCCGTGCGGGTGCGCGCGGCTATCTCACCAAAGATGCCAGCCACGCTGAATACGAACGCGCGCTGCGCCGGGTGGCATCGGGACAGCTCAGCGTGAGTGAAGATGTCGCCGAAGAAATGATGATGAACTATGCGCTCGGAGAGACCAAGGCTCGCGAGCGCACCGGCGTCGAGTCTCTGAGTGATCGTGAGCTGGAGGTCTTCATGCTGCTGGGTGAGGGCAAAAGCACCACGCAAGTGGCAGATGCACTACGCATCAGCCCGAAGACCGTGGATGTACACAAAATGAACATGCGCACCAAGCTCGGACTTGAGGATGGAGCCGCCGTGACGCGCATGGCGATCCAATGGACCGAAGCACGGCGACACGGCGGCGGAGCCTGAGATGTCACACCGTCGCCAGACCAGCATCTGTGAAATGCCTGGCATCAAGGTGGACCTCGCATGAGGCGATGCATCCGCCCATGTCACCTTCGCGGGGGCTGATGCTCCAGCGACCACCCAGCGCACGCACGCGCTGAGCCACCAGATCGAGACCGATGCCACCACTCCTGCGGCGCTCAAAAGGGATGCCGTCGTTCTCCACTCGCAGCTTGAGCAAATCATTCGCGATCTCGACGGTGATGGAGATAAAGGTAGGCCGGGCATGTTTGGCCGCATTGGTCGCCAACTCCTGGATGATGCGATAAACATGCGTGTTCACCCAAAGCCCCAAATTGCCGCCTTCAGTCTGACTCCGACACTCGCAACGCACCGCGAAGGATTCTGAAATCGTGGTGGCCAGCTCATCCAGCACATCCTCCAGATGTCCGCTCTGGACCAACACTGGAGAGAGTCCGCGCGCAAAGCCACGCGCCACTCGGGCCGCCTTTGCCAGTTCATCCGCCACAGCGGCGGCGAGCGGGGACTGCGCATGACCTTCACGCCTGAGAGCGGACTCGAGCACGCCCGTTTTTAACTGCGCCGCAGCCATCCGCTGACAGACATCATCGTGCAGATCGGCTCCGATCCTGCGCCGCTCAGCCTCGGATGCTTCCAGCAGTCGCAGTTCAGAAGCGTGCAGGTTTTTGATCGCTGTATCAAAGCTGTGAGCCACGATGGAAAGCTCATCCGCCTTGGCAAAATGCGCCTCCAGTTCATCACCACTGCCCACCGCCAATGCATAGTCCGCCAGTTCCTTCACCCGCCGCGTCACCATGATGTCGAGCGCAAGCCAGAGCAGCATGCACAGAGCGAGCAGTCCACATGCCTGAGCCGCAGATTCTGACATCGCCTCACGCGCAGCCTGCCGGAGAGCGTCGTTCATATCAAAACGCAGCACCACCATGCCGCGATTTTGTGGATGGTAGTGCTCATAAAACGGGAAGACGCCGGTGATCACTCCCTTCGACTCTTCCAGAACCACACGCGGCGTCATGTCAGACTTCGCTTCCGCTGAAAGCGTGACGGTTCTGCTCAGTGGAGTATCGGGCAGGGCCAGCCCCATCCATTGCAAATGAGTGGAGAAGCGCACGGTATGTTCGGAATCGCACACGAGCCCAAGCTCCAAATACGGCATCAATGCCGCATAGCTCATCTCCAGTTCCGCAGGTGCCACGAGACCGCGCCGGAAGTAGTGCTGCATCATGCCGGACAGGCGACCACCTGCATCCGTCATCTCGCTTTCAAAGCGCGCGATTCTTCGTTCCTGAATCCAACTCAAGTTACGCAACAGATTGAGTCCGATGAGCAGCAGACCAAAGACCAGCAGCAGCAGGAGCAGTCGGGCGTTGAGTTTGACGGGACCAATCATGGCGCTTGCTCCAACAGAGAACTATCAATCCATTGGGCCACTGCAGGCTTTGCCTTCAGCAATCCACGCTCAAGCATGAACACCTCCAAGGCGGCCGACTGCCGTTCCAGTTCACCTCCTGATTCCAGGATCTTGGCATTGGCCTCCCGATCAATCATGCTTACCCGGCTCAGGCTTTGCTGAAACTCAGCAAGGCTCAACCCTTCACGACGATAGGCTACACTCCATGCCTCGGGGACGTCTGGGAACCTCAGCTCGCGCTCCATGGCGAAGTGCGCATCGACCAACAACCGCAGTTCCGTCTGCTTCCCCAGGAATGCCTGCTCGGAAACCACCAGCACACGGTAGAGCGGCATCTTCATCTGGGAGGAATGATACAGCACCTTCGTGTTTGCCCGTTGAAGGCGTGTCATCCATGGCTCTGCCAGAACGACGGCATCCACTTGGTTATCCAGCATCGCCGCCCCTGACTCCGACGGGCTCAATGGCACCAGTTCCACCTCCGTGGTCTGAACCCCCGCGGATGCCAGCGCCGACTCCAAGACCAGCATGCCCGATGAGCGAAGGTCCACCCCCACACGCTTGCCACGCAGCTCGGCCAGTGAGGTTGCTCGCTCACTTCCGATCACTGCTTCCGCGCCGTTGGAGACATCCAATACCATCACCACACGCACACCCCGCCCAGGCTCACGCAGCCGCAGCACTTCATCGAGCGACAGCACGGCTGCATCCACCACCTGATTGCCAAACGCACGCATCGCCGTCGAAGGCCAGGTCATGTCAATTAATCGAACACGCTGATCAGGCAGCAGGCCGCGCTCACGGGCCACGATCAAAGTTTCCGAACTCGGCCTCAGACCCAAAGCCACCACCAAGGGAGCGACCCGGACATCACGAGGAATGAGCAAGGCCAGTGCTGCGAAGCCCAGTGCAACGCCAGCGACGAGTTTCCGCATTCCGTTGCCAGTCTTTGGTTTCATCTGCTGAGTCCCTCCCGCGTCTTTTTCGGTAATGAAGCGACGACCAGCGCGTAGGAGTGGTCGACGAGTTCACGCACCAGCTTCGTAGGCAGACGCCCCTCGAGTGTGAGCGTGTTCCAGTGGCGTTTGTTCATGTGGTAGCCGGGCTGGATGTCTTCATAGCGATCTCGCAGCTCGATGGAGCGGTCGGGATCACACTTGAGGTTCGCCGTGGGCGGATGCTCATCCGGCACAGTTAGCGCGAACATCTTGCCGCCGACTTTATAAACGAGCACGTTCGGCCCGAAAGGCACGGTTTCCTCGACATGAGGCTGGGAGAGGCAATAGGCGCAGAAGTCGGCGAGAGTCATGCGGCAGGCTGACAAAATGGTGGCCTGCGCTCAAGCGCAAAGATCGCCCAGCAATGGCTCCACGCGCTCCCGGATGAGGGCGACGAGCTCGGGGGCCATGAACTCGTAGTCATCCGGGATGTCGAGCACCTCCAGATTCAGGTCATGGACCAAAGCGGGGAACTGCTCGCGCAGCCGCTGCTTGTGCTCGTGCTCCATCAAGAGCACGAGATCCGCCCAGAGCAGGAGCTTCTCAGTGACAAGCCGTCGGGCCGAAGCGCTGACACCAGCGCTGCGCACCTCCACCCGGGGATCATTTTGATACACCGCCTCCGCAGTCGGGCTGCGCCATTGATTGCGGGAGCAGAGGAAGAGGATGCGCATCAAAAAATTACTTCCTCACCAGCAATGACTTCCCAGTCATCTCGGCCGACTTCTCTACACCAAGCATGTCCAACAAAGTCGGGGCGATGTCGGCGAGTTTGCCGTTGGCGACGGTGACACTTCCTGAATCAGCGGCGACGTAGATGCCGTGGACGAGGTTGGTGGTGTGGGCGGTATGGGGGGAGCCGTCGGGGTTGCGCATTTGCTCGCAGTTGCCGTGGTCGGCGGTGATGAAGAGCTTGCCGCCGAGTTCGAGCACCTTCTCGACGATCATGCGCACGCCGAGGTCGATGGTCTCACAGGCATGCACGCCCGCCTCGACGACACCGGTGTGGCCGACCATGTCGGGGTTGGCGTAGTTCATGATGACGAGGTCGTATTTCTCCAGGCGACGCAGCACTTCGAAGGTGAGGTCGGGAGCGCTCATCTGAGGCTTTTTGTCGTAGGTGGG
>JBILPY010000419.1:0-4334 GCA_044373575.1 Prosthecobacter sp.
ATTCGGAGACGTTGCGGTTGTCGTTGTCCGGGATGGGCGGGGGCATGCCCCAGACTTTATAGGAGAAGAGACGGGCTTTACGGGCGACCTCGCTGTGGGCGCGGAGGTAGTTCAGGGAGTTGTAGTCGTAGATGGAGTCGGCGGGGAGCACGCCGAGGGTCTTCGGCATGTTGTTCACCGAAAAGGAGGTGAGGGTACTTTCCTTCCAGTCGAGGGTTTGGTTGATATCAATGACGGCGAGGTCATGCCAGGGGTGGCTCTGCTCATCCCAGACGACCATGTTGTTAAAGACCTCGGGGTCTTCGTCGTCCTGGGCCTGTTTAGTCTGAATCTGGAGGCGGTATTTCGCTCCCTGGCGGGCCACGCGGTCCATGTATTCATACTTTAACCAGTTCCGCCCGCGGGTCTCGTGCGGGAGGATGCGCTGGTTGCATTGATCCCAGTCGCTGGGGTTGGTTTCGGTGCCGGTCTCAGGCTCGGGGTCGAAGGGCAGGACGCGATACTTGGCGTAACGTTTGATGCCATCCGTTCCGAGGTAGAGGAAGGGCGTCTTGCAGTAGTAATGGATGTTGTGAAAGGAGGAGACATGCCGCCGACCTGCGGCTTGGGAACCTGCGAGCCCATCAGGATAGCGCCGGTTGTACTCCTTATACTCCACCCCCCACTTCTCCTGGCGCAGCTTGCCGAATTTCAAGAAGCTGACGGCGGACCAAAAGAGGCTGACGACACCACTGTTCATCTCGATATCGAAGGGGCTGTCCCAGTGATGATGGGAAAACTTGATGGAGATGCTGCGGATGCAGTTCATGGCATCATCTAGGAAGGTGGCGGAGGCATGGCGGATGCGCGCGGGATAGACCTTGCCGGGCTGGAAGAAGACATGAGCGGGGAAATGCGGGTCATCGACGATGCGGAGGCTGCCAGTGGCGCCAATGCCATTGTTATGACTCATGCGCTGCCGCTTCGGGAAGCTGAGGAACAGGGCAAGCATGAGCCCGAACATTTTGGCGTAGCACCAGAGCACGAGGCGATCAAACGCCCGGGTGATGCTGCGGCGGAGGACGAGGAGGAAGGAGTACTTTTCCGTTTTCATAAGGCCGGACTTGAGGGGTGAAGTTAGATGTTGGTACGGGACTCGATGGCGTCGATGTCCACGCCGAGGGCCTGGAATGCCTGCCGCTGCTCCTCAAGCAGGCGGATGAGCAGAGTGTTCACGTCCTTTTCTTCGTTGCGAGTGATGAAGCCATACTCGGTGCGGGAAAGGAAGTTCGTGAACCAAAGCATCTGGGTGCTGCGGGTGAGGTCGGGTGCGATGCTGAAGTCATCCTCAGGAGCCATGATGCCGCTGGGTTTGTCACCAAAGCGGAGCCCGCCACAACTGTACAAGATTTCGCCGAGGTCATCATACTGGTGCTCATTGATCCAGGTGTGCATGTAAGTGCTCATCATGATGATGTAGCGGCAGGCATCCTTGAGGTTTTGCCAGTCCTCCGGGCCAGCGGTTTCAAAGCTGGAGGCATGGGTGATGCGGGAGACGGCCTTTAATTCACCGTGGATGACCTCGCGGGGTAACTGAGGGTCAAAGCTGTACTGCTGGCAGTAATAGTCACGCCGGCGGCGTGCTAGGTCCTGGCTGTGCGCATCTGGGGGTGGCGCATCCTGCGGGGAGGTGAGAAAAACGGGCACGCTGTGGCTAAGGAGATCATCCGAGAAGCGCTGCACCTCCAGCCAATGGCGGCGGATGCCCTCCGCATGATGCTCGAAGAACAGGTCGATGTAGCTGCCGAGCACGTTCCAGAAGAGCTGCTCGGCCTTGGCGCAGGTGTGGGCCTCGCTGATGTCTTTCATGGGCTTCCAGTGGCGCCAGTCCTGGAGGCCGAGGATGTCCCGCACTCGCTGCTGGAGGCCGGGCTGGGTCAGGGCGGTGGCGGTGGGAATGTAACCGCCGATGAGGGCTTTGTCCGCCGAGTGGTCAATGAGGGAGACCTCCTTCAGGTGTGGCAAAAGCAGTGCGGCGATGGGGCTTAGGCGCAAATTGCGGTAAGCGGCCACGGCGTACTGCTCAGTGTTCACATGTGTGCCGGAGAAGTGCTCCTCCACCTCCGTGCAGAAGGCTCCGGCCACGCGGGCAATTCGTTTGGCCTGGAGCCAGGCGGCACCGTCATGGCGGGTGAAGATGCGGGTTTGTGCCGGATCAGCATCACTGGCACTGAGGCGGCCGGTGAGGTGGATCTCTTCAGGCTGTGGCAGTCCGTCTGGCTTCAGGCTGAAGAGCATGGCTACGTCTGGCAGAGCGTAGATATCATTGGTCTGATACCAGCAGCAGCCGAAGTAGTGCATCCACCAGTGGCTGGGCCTGTCTGCGGCGGGGACGAAGCAGCCGCGGTTCATGCCATTCATCATGCGCTCGCCGAACCAATCATCACCCCGGGTGTAGCCGGGAAGGTGTTTCTCGATGCAGACGGTGAGGTTCTCCGGGTAGTCGGCCTGGATCTGGGGGATGCTGAGGGTGTCTGGGGCCAGCTCGATCTGCTCCAGGTGCTTGATCTTGGTGAGTTCGATTGGGATGATCTGCTCGATGAAGGCATCATACCGGCCCTGGGAGTAGGTTTCAGGAGCCCCATGGTCCACATCAGTGACGAGGGCGCGCGGCGTGTTCGCCTGTGGATCATAGAGCCAGTAGTCCAGCGGCAGGGTGCGGAGATTGTATCTCATGCCGATGAGGTCACCCTTCACGATGGGGAAGGTCTGGAAGATATCATGATGGAAAAGCGGCTGCTCCTCCTGGAAATAGACGCGGGTGGTGGTCTGCACCTCCAGACGGAGACTGCGGATGGATAGCCTGCGGGCAGCACGGAGTGGGAAATGCAGGGTGAAGCAGCCGTCTGGATCGGTGCAGCCCTGGCTGATTTTGCGCCAGCCGAACCACCAGGTGCGGCCCCAGAACTCCAGATGCAGGTGGTGGATGGGCGGACCATGGCCGCGGTCTCCGGCGAAGATGATGCGGCCCACGAGCTGGCTGTCCATATGCCCGTGAGGCAGCTCTGGATGACGTGGAAAAAGCCAGGCGGTGAAGCGCTTCCAGGCGGCGCGGAGACGGCGGTAGAGCTGGTAGCCACGCTCCAGCAGCAGGGTAAGCGGGCTGGAGATGATCTTCGACTTGCCGACCTGGAGATGATTGATGCTCCGCATGGTTGGACTGAAGAAGGTATTCCCCTTTGAGGTGTAGCGGATGCTGGTCTCCCGTTTGCAAAGGGCGATGATATCGCGCACAGAGGCGGCGGTGGGTGGTGTTTCAGGCGTCATCGGGAGCTGTGGGCGGTGGTGTAGGTTCGACGAAAAACATGGTGAGCAGCCCTTTGCCCTTGGCCTCACGCTCCCCACGCGGGGTCAGGTGAAAACGCTCAGGGCAGATGAGGTCATGCGTGGCCTGGGAAATGTTTACCCGCCCGACTTCACCGGAGGATTCCATGCGGGCGGCAGTGTTCACGGTGTCTCCCCAGACATCATACTGAAATTTTTTCGAGCCGACAATACCTGCGACGACAGGTCCGGTGTGGACGCCGATGCGGATGCCGAAGTGGACGCCGCCGGGGCGGGCATTGCGGGCATCCATGTAGTCCCGCATCTCCAGCGCGGCCAGGACGACATCTTCGGCATGGGTGGAGTTCGGCACCGGCAGACCGCCAACGGCCATGTAGGCATCCCCGATGGTCTTGATCTTCTCCACCCCATGCCTGCCGACGATCTCGTCAAAGGCATGAAAGCATTCATCCAGCTCGCGGACGAGGTCAGCCGGAGAGAGACGTGCGGAGAGCTCCGTAAAGCCCTTGAAGTCTGTGAAGAGCACCGTGACACGCTCGTAGTGGCGGGCTTCGGCACGTCCGTGCTGTTTCAGCTCAGCGGCAGTTTCAGCCGGGAGGATGCTATGCAGCAGGTCATCGGTCCTGCGTTTTTCCTGCTCCAGTTCGGTGGTGCGCTCGGCCACCTTTTGCTCCAGCTTCTCGTATAGCATGGCATTGTCGATGGAGACGGCGATCTGGCCGGAAAGCAGGGTGAGCAGGTCCACCCGCTCGCTGGTGAAGGTGCCGGGGGCGAGGTTGTTTTCCAAATACAGCACACCGACGCTGCGTCCGCGATTCACGATGGGCACGCAGAGCAGAGAGACAGGCCGCCGCTGGCGGATGTAGGGCTGGGACTCGCAGCGGGAGTCGGTGGCAGCGTCTGCGATGACCACCGGCTCTCCTGTGCGGTGGACGAACTGGACATGGGGGAAGGAGAGGTCCGCACAGGCCTCCGCTGGCTGGTCCTGCAGCACGGTGATCTCTGTGCCT
>JBILPY010000052.1:0-14185 GCA_044373575.1 Prosthecobacter sp.
CACTCGGTGCTGCTGGTGGAGCAGTCGGATTTTGCCAAAGGTACCTCCAGCCGCAGCACGAAGCTGGTGCATGGCGGGGTGCGTTATCTGAAGCAGGGGAATGTCTCGCTGGTGCTGGAGGCACTGCGTGAGCGCGGGTTGCTGGTGCGGAATGCGCCGCATCTGGCGCACAGCATGCCTTTCGTGATCCCGAACTACCATTGGTGGGAGGGGCCGTTTTACGGCATCGGCATGAAGGTCTATGACGGGCTCGCGGGGAAGCTGGGGCTGGAGCCCTCGCGCTGGCTGACGCGGGAGGATGTGCTGGACTTGCTGCCAAACATCGAGCCCGAGGGACTCAATGGCGGCATCATTTATCACGATGGGCAGTTCGATGACTCGCGCCTCGCCATCAACCTCGCCCAGACTGCGGCAGAGAAAGGCGCGCTTCTGCTGAATTACACGCGCTGCTGCGGTTTGATCAAAGACGGGCCGCACATCGCTGGCGTGCTGTTGCGGGATGAAGAAGGCGGGCGCGAATTCGAAGTGCGGGCCAAGGTGGTGATCAATGCGACGGGCGTCTTTGCCGACTCGGTCCGCCTGATGGATGACGCGGCGACGAAGCCGATGCTCAGCCCGAGCCAGGGCATCCACTTCGTGCTGCCACGTGAGTTCCTGCCGGGCGATACCGCCATCATGATCCCGAAGACGGACGATGGCCGCGTGCTCTTCGCCGTGCCCTGGCATGGGCGCGTGGTGGTGGGCACGACGGACACGCCGGTGGAGTCGTCATCGCTGGAGCCGCGCGCACTGCCGGAGGAGATCGAGTTCATCTTCACCCAGATCACCCGCTACCTCACGCGTGATCCGAAGCGCGAAGATTTACTGAGCATCTTCGCGGGATTGCGCCCGCTGATCAAAGCGGAGGCGGGCAGCACGGCGGCGCTGTCACGCGATCATCACATCGGCATCTCCGACTCGGGTTTGATCACCATCGCGGGCGGCAAGTGGACTACGTATCGCAAAATGGCCGAGGATGTGATCGACCACGCGGAGATGATCGGCGCGCTGGACCAGCGTCTCTGCAACACGCAGACGTTGGCCATCCACGGCTCCGAGCCCACCGCAGCAGATGCCAGCCATCTGCTCAGCTACGGCAGCGATGCGGCGGGTATCCGCTCATTGATCGAAAGCGATCCCACTCTAGGCGAACGTCTGGACCCAACGCTGGAGTTTGTGAAAGCGGAGGTGATCTGGCACTGCCGCCACGAAATGGCGCGCACCGTGGAGGATGTGCTCTCCCGCCGCACGCGTGCGCTGCTACTGGATGCCCGCGTGAGCATGGAGGCTGCACCAGTCGTGGCCGAACTTATGGGGCAGGAACTGGGCAAAGGCTTAGCCTGGGCGGCACAGCAAGTGCAGGAGTATCGCACAATTGCGATGGGCTACCTGCTGCCGAATTGAGCAACTCAGGCCCGCTGTAGTTTCTTCAGATGGCTGTAGCCGACGAGGCGACGAGACTCCTCATCCCACAGGCGAAGGCTGGCGCACTTCAGGCTGTTCCAGAAGGTCAGTGGCTTCACCGACTTGAACAGCGGGTGAGAGTAGTGACAGCGCTCCAAGTAGTAGTTCGGGATCTTCGAGCTGAGGTGGTGGACGTGATGGAAGCCGATGTTGCCGGTGAACCACTGGAGGATCTTTGGCAGCTTGTAGAAGGAACTGCCCTCCAAGGCGGCGGTGGTGTAGTTCCAGTTCCCGTGATGCTCCCAATACACATCCTCATACTGGTGCTGAACATAGAACATCCAGATGCCTGCCGCTCCGGCGACTGCAGTCACGGGAAGCTGCATCATGAGGTATTCCTTCCAACCGAAGAGCCAGCTCAGCCCCACGACCATGAAGGTGAGCGCCACATTCATCCAGAATACGGAGGCGCGGTCCTTGCCCTTTGCGCCCGAGGAGGAGACGCGCTGGTAAAGCATGAAGAGAAAAAGGGGTCCAATGACTAACAAGATGAAGGGATTGCGCGTGACGCGGTAAACCATCCTCTTCCCAGGTGAAGCCTCCAGATACTCCTTCACGGTCAGCGTCCAGATGTCTCCCTCACCACGGCGGTCGAGGTCGCCAGAGGTGGCGTGATGCACGGCGTGCTGCCAGCGCCAGTGGCCATAGGGGGTGAAGGTGATCATTCCGGCAATGAAACCGACAATGTCATTGGCCAGTTTGGACTTAAAAAAGGAGCCGTGACCACAGTCGTGGAAGATGATGAAGACCCGTACCACAAGTAGGCCCGCGATCACTGAGATGCCCAGCGTGTACCAGTAGGACACATCCAGGAAACGCCACATCAGATACCAGCAGGCCACAAGAGGGACGATCGTGTTCACGATCTGCCAGATCGAGCGTGAAAGGGAGGGAACCTGAAAGGGGGCGACGATTTCCTTCCATTCGGAAATGGTGACCTGAGGGCGCGCGGGAGTGTCTGTCATAGTTGGGTGCAAAGGGTTCATTAGCAGATTTCTGGGGAATCGTCTGGTGAATTTTTTGCGACAATTGTGTCTCGGCGTTAGTGGCAGGGGAAGTGGGCCAATGGAGGCTCAAAGAATCTCAAATGATGTTCGGTGGCAGCTTTTTCAATAGTCTCTAAACGGACCGCGCGGCTCGGCGGTGTCCATCTCCCTGCGCCACGAGGCGAATTTCCCCTGCATCATCTTCGCGATCTCGGGCTTCTCCTTGGAAAGGTTGTTCTTTTCACCTAGGTCTGCACTGAGGTCGTAGAGCCCGTTTCCTTTCGAGGACTCCAGCCACTTCCAGTTTTCAAAGCGAGCCGCTTTGTCAGAGCGGCGCTGCCAGAACATCTCTGAGCGTGAGGACTTGGCCTCGCCTTGCAGGACGGGCAGCATGTCGAAGCCATCCAGCTTCACTCCGTCGGGTGCCTTGGCTCCGGTGGCGGCGAGCAGCGTGGGCACGAGTTCGAGGCTGGTCAGAAATTCATCGGTGACTTTGCCAGCAGGCAGTTTGCCAGGCCAGCGCATGATGAAGGGCACACGCAGTCCGCCCTCCCACATGCTGCTTTTGCTGCCTTTGAGTGGAGCGTTGCCGCCATTGCCGCTGCCGCCGTTGTCGGACATGAAAAGGAAGATCGTGTTGTCCTTCTGGCCCGCCTTTTCCACCGCGTCCATGAGCGCGCCGATGGCCTCGTCCATGCAAGTCACAGCGCCGCAGTAGCGGGCGAGCTTTTCGTCCTCCACCTTGCCACGATACATGGCCACGAACCTCTCAGGTGCCTGCACGCCCTCGGCTTTCTTTTTCTCACCTGTCACCGTGCCTTCGCCAAAGGTAGAGGCACTGTGCGGGGCATTGAAGGCGAGGTAGAGGAAGAAGGGATTCTTCCCCAGATGCTGATTCACAAAGGCGAGCGACTCACGGCGAAAGACATCGGTGACATAGATGCCCTTGTCCTTCTCCGTGCGGGCATTGCCACGAAACATGGAAGGCACGCCGTAGCGCTCATGCGTGTAGTAGTCGATGCCGTTGTTACCGTGCCCGTAGAAGAAATCGAACCCGCGCTGTAGCGGCAGATAGCGCTTGGCCTGGCCCATGTCCCACTTGCCGACGCAGCCCGTTGCATAGCCAGCCTCTTTCAGCATGCCGCCGATCGTCACCTCACGCACATCGAGCCCGAGCGTCATCTCCGGTGACACGGCATACTCCTCGGCGGTGAAGCGATGGCCGAAGTTCACCATGTCATTGCGCACCATGTCGTAGAGTCCATTCCGCTGCGGGTAGCGCCCGGTCAGCACACTGCCACGAGAAGGTGTACATGCTGGCCATGTCACATAAAAGCTCGTCCCACGCACGCCCTCCGCCGCCAGTTTGTCGAGGTTTGGCGTGATCAGCGGCTTGCTGCCGATGCAGCCGAGATCCGGGTAGCCCTGGTCATCGCTGATGATCAAGACCACATTGGGCGCAGCCCTAGTCAATTGGCAGCCAAGGAGCGCGAGGAAGAAAATGAGTCGGATGGGCATCCCTGACGAACGCCCCCGACCTGCTTCATCTCACAAAAAGCAGAACCCCGGTCAGGCGGTGAAGGCCAGACCGGGGAGCTTGTGCGAAGACTCAATCAATTACTGCATCTCGTAGATGAGTCCGTCACCCACGATCAGGCTGGGCAGGAATCCTGGATTGCTCAGGGTAAGCTGGGCGTTGCCGTAGAGTGTGCCATTGCCGAGGTGGAAAGGAACCAGAACGGAGCTGGCATTGTTCTGCCAGTTGGTAGGCTCACGAACTGAACCTGAGGCCAGCACATTGCTCTTTCTGAATGCCCACTGAATGAAGGTCATCTCAAAGGTGGTCATGTTCATCGTGAAGTCGAAGCCATACACATTCAGATTCGCATCCAAAGCCTGCCAGCTCGTGGTGATGAGATTGCCGTTGAGGGTGAAAAGAGGGGCCGCAGCCAGAAACTGACGAGCTTGAAGGCGACCGATCACCAAAGGCTGGGGAAAGGTGCTACCACTGGACTGGCGAGCTGGGAAGGTGCCCAAAGGAGCCGCATAAATCGGACGTGAGGCATTGATGCCAAAGGTGAAGACCACCTGATGATTTCCCGAACTCGTGCCAAGATTGACAGATGCTCCTGGGGCGATGACCTGCCCGGCGCTCAGACGCTCTGCACCATTGATCTTCAGACTCACCACATTGTATTGAGCGGAGTTTTGGATCGTGAAACCCAGGTTCACCAAGGTGAAGGTGCCGGTGGACAGGCTGTGGGAAAAACCACGCTGGTATTTCAACTGGCCGGTCCGCCCCCCCTGTGGCACACGGACAGAGTAACGCTGATTGCCGAGGTCCGTGACGTTTGTGCCCTCCACAAACTGGCCGGAGCCCGCACTGAAGAGGATTTTCACAGGCTGATTCTGGCTGCTGAGCCCCGAGATGGCACGGCCAGGAAGAGCTTTGAATAGATCATTTCGAGTGCGCAGGAAGCTGGCCAGCGCCGGGTCGATCTCTGGGGTTGTCACTGTGACCGTGATGGTCTGCCCGACAGCTGCCTGAGAGGGGCTGATCTGGGTGATGCGGCTCGTGGATAAAATACCCTGAGCATGGGAGGTGGATGCCACGGAAGTCAGGAGACTGGCGGCGATGGCGAGGAGGGTGGTGCGGCGTTTCATGGAGGTGAGTATGTTTGAGATTTGGCGGGCGGCTTTTGTCGCCCTTCACACCGCAGATGCAGGTCACCTCCGGGACTTGCGCAGATTCCCAAAACTTTTTTCTCCTACCCCTCAAAAGCGCAGCGTGACCTGGGCGGCCAGCAGGTGATTTCCCTCCTGATCCGACCCCGTCCGCTCGGCGATGCTATATTGCAGCTTCGCCTGAATGTTACGGCTCAAACGATGCCCAAGAGCGAGGTCGAGACGCCATCCATCCCGCTCCCATTCGCGGCTGGTACTGGGGATGTCTCCAAACCAGCTCTGATTCCACCTCGCCGCCAGCCACGTCGCGGCACCGAGTTTGCGCTTGGCCTCGATGAAACCGCTGACCACACGCACTCCGCCCACGTTTGGCACTTCAAAGCGGCTCGTCATCAGCTCTCCCCAGAGCTGCCAGTGTCCGTGCGCGTAGCCCGCATCGACTCCGATGGTCGTTTGATCGTAGTCGCGAAAGCTGCGCCCGGCTGGCAATGTCGGCTGTGCTTCTTCGAGCATGTATGGCCCGTGGCTGAAGGAGGTGCCGAAGTTCCACTCTGGCGCTGGCCGCCAGCCGAGGCGGCCTGTGTAGGTCGTCGAGTTCCAGCCATTTTCCAAAGCATCCCAGGCATCAGGCCGTGATGAGATGGCGGCGTTCTTCACCTCCAGCGCATAGTCCAGATGCTCCGTGCGGCCAAAGATGGAGACACCCGTGGCATAAGACGGCCCCCAGAGAATCGGCACCCAGGTCTGGCGGTTCTCCGCAGCGTTTCGACGTCCCGCAAAACCAGCCAGCGGCGCCGCCATGCTGTCCGTGATCGGCAGCATGTCACTGTAAGCGGCGGGCGCGGTGACAAAGGGATTGTCCCATGACAAACGGCGCGGGGTCCAGGCACCAAAGGCGGTGGCAAACTTGCCTGCGCGGATGTTCAGCACATCGCTGTCCAGCGGTCGCCACTCGATAAAATATTCATCGAGCCGAGTCTCGCCATCCACAGCGAAGCCAGGGTCAAAGCCGCGATCTGTGCGCATTTGCACATGCGCCCGCCAGCGCTGCGTCATCTGGAAATCAAACAGCAGCGTGAGCCGTGGATTGAAAAACACCTCGTCGTCCGTCTCCACCAGCCCCAGCTCCTGCTCCTCCGGCAGGTAGGCTTCCAGATCGAGCAGACCGGACACATCCGCACGCCATTCACCATCTGCGCCGCTGAGCGTCAAAGCATCATCGAGCGACTCCAGGACATTCTGCGCTTGCAGCGAAGAGAGCAGAAACAAGAAAAGGAGGAAGCGTTTCATGGTACGAGACGATGAGCAATGATGGGGTCACTAAAACCCTTGAGCTTGAGCGGTTCTGTCGGAGTCGAAGGCGTGCTTTCAGGCAAAGCGGCACGAGTTTGATCATCAATCACGATCTCGCCAGCCGTCGCCACACTGCAAAGCCGCGCGGCAAGATTCACCCGATCACCCACGGCGGTGTAGTCGGCGCGATTTTCTGCACCGAGACAACCTGCCACGACCTTGCCCGTGGCGATGCCGAAGCCGATGCCGAGCGGCTCATGCGTCAGCTCATTCAGCCGCTCACGTTCAGCCAGCATCTCCTGCGCACAAAGCACCGCATCGGCTGCGTGGGTTGGGTTGTCCATCGGTGCGCCGAAGAGGATCATGATGGCATCTCCGGCGAACTGATTGATCACGCCGTGATGACTATAAACGACCCGCGTGAGCGCGGACATGTGCTTGTTCAGAAGCTCGACCACCTCGCGCGGATCACGCCCGGCGCTCAGCGCCGTGTATCCTCGGATGTCGCAGAAGATGATCGTCACATCGCGCAGCTCGCCGCCGAGTGGGATCTTCCCCGCCATGAGCTGCTCCGCCACGCGCTGATCCGCCACCATGCTGAGCACAGAATGATAGCGATCCTTCAGCGCCAGTCCGGCGGCCATGTCTTGAAACGCGTCCGCCAAATGCCGCATCTCCTGCGTGGGGCCGGGTGTGATCGCTGGCTGAAAATTTCCTTTCTGGATGTCATGAGTCGCGCTCACCAGGCTGCGGATCGGCTGCGTGATTTGTTTGGCAAAGATGGAGCCCACGAACGAAGCAAGCAGGATGGCCACCAGGCCGAGTGTTACGATTTTGAAGATCAGGGTTCTCTGCTGGGATTCAAAGCTCGCCAGTGAAACGATGGAAACATAGTAGGCCGCCGGGAAGGGCGAATTTGGATTCAGGCAATGCGCCATGTAGCGGTAGCCCACGCCTCCGATTCTCACCATTCGTCCAACGTTCAGCGGCCTTTCCGTGCCGATGTCGGCGCCCAACTCACTTCGCACAGCCCCTGCGATTTCGGGTGGGAAAGTGGAACCCATGAGCTTGCCGTCCAGCCACATGGCTTGCATCCCGTGCTCCAGTTCGAATTTCGCATCCTCTGCTTTCTCAAAGTCCTGCATTTCCTGCCCGAACACCAAGGCACCTACGGTGGTTTCAAAGTTCCGAATCGGTGCCGAGAGCACGCGGTAGATCCGCACGGGTTCCGCGTTATCCGGCTGCATCGTGATGTAGCCCGTGGTCGTGGTTTCCTGAGGTTTGGCAGGGATCAGTTGCTGCTTCAGCCGCTTCTGAATCGAAGGCGCAAAGAGTTTCGCATCCGCGCGGCTTCCCACCGGTGGATCGATCAACTCCCCATCCGAACCCAGCAGTCTGAAGAAGTCGAAGTCATCCAGCCGCAGCTCATCCTTCGCGACCTGATACGAACCCTCGAATCCAGCCTCCAAAGCCGCAAACAGGCGCACGGACTCGGACAATCTCCGAACATTCTTTTCCGTCAGCTCGATGTCGCGCTGCTGATCCCGCCGGAAGCTGGAAAACTGCTGCTCGAAGAGCTGGTCGAGCATCCGGCGATGCGAGTCGTCATTCTGACGCTGCGCGATGAAGAGGCTCGCGCCCGTGGCGGCGGCCACGAGCATGATAATGGCCTGCTGCAATCGCGTGCGGAAGGTCATGATTTAGCGGGAGAGCTGCACCTGCACAGTTTTGCCATCGCTCACCACGATCTTGGATTTCACCTGCTTCTCCGAAGGAAGCAGGGCTTTGATCTCATACTCGCCCGGCGGGATGCCGGTGATTTTGAAGCTGCCCCGCGTGTCAGTCAGAGCGAACCAGGGCGTATCGAGCACGAGCAGGCGGCAGCGCATGTGCTTGTGGATCTCGCAGTAGATTTTGATGAGGCAGGGCTTGTCGAGGATTTGTCTCTCGGGGGTCTCCGTCTTTCGGAAGCGCCCGAGGTCAAAAAGGTATGGCTTCGTGTAGGTGAAGACATGATGAAACTCGTCATCCATGTTCGGGAAGATCACCGGCGTGCCCGTCTGCACCGCCAGCACCGACGGACGGAATTGATAGCCACGTTGGGAGATGGTGATCGTCTTGCCCGTGCGTAACTTCGGATAGGCCACACCCTTTGTCTCCAGCCACACGATCGCCGGTGTCGGGTCTTCCGCCTGAATCGGCTTCACGGTGAGCGGTCTATAGCCCGCTGGCACATCCGGCGGGCGTTGTGAATCCAGGACCACAACGCCGGACACACTCCCCTCTGCCAGCGCCGACTGGCAGAGGGCGAGGAGTGAAAAACTGATCAGGGTGAAGAAGCGCATCGTCTCGAATGAAGCGGGAAAGCCGCTGCTTGCCAAGCTTGGCGTTCACAAAGCCGCGTGCTAGGAATGGACCATGCCCGCTCCGTTCTCCTCTTTTGGCGATCCCGAACTCTCTCCCTTAGCCGACCAATTGGCTGCACGTCGGGAGCAGTTCGCCGTCCATTGCCTGAAGGAAAAAGCCTCCTCTTTGATTGATGGCCTGCCTGCCCGGCTCACCGACACCGCTTTAAGAAGCATCGGCGCTGATGAAGGCAGCCTCTGGCTCGCCGTGGATGATGGGCAGGCGCTGCTGCCGATCTGGAACAACGGCCCCGACGCCGCACGCTTCGTCAGCAGCTTCAAGCTTCCTGTCACGCAGGGCATCAGCGGCTTCGTCTTCACCAGCGGCATCGCCGCGTGCGAGGCAGAGGTCTGCTTCAATCAGCGCCAGCATCGCGAGCTCGATCACCAGCTCGGCGTGCTCACCTGGGCCATGCTCGCCGTGCCGCTCGTCTTCGGTGGAGCCGCTCGCGGTGTCATCACCGCTGTGCGGCTCATCCGCTTGAGCGAGTTGCCTGATCTGAAACGCGTGCCCGAATCGCGTGATGAATTCCCCGCCGACTTCACACCGCCTGCTGCTTTTGGTTTGGCCGATCTCAGCGCCATGGAGACAACGGCCGGAGCCGTGGGCCGCTTGATCGAGCATCGTCTCACCGCCTGGGTCCTCGGCATCGAGGAGTAAATAATGACTCGCGCCGACCTCCAGAACCTCACCGGCAAAGGCGTTCGCATCGCCGTGCTCGACTCCGGCATCGACACCACGCATCCCGCGCTCGATGGCCTCAAACTCTCGGATGACATCGCCTTCGAGCGCGACGGCCCTTTTCTCAAAGCCGTGGACACGAGCGGCGATCTCATCGGCCACGGCACCGCCATCGCCTGGATCATTCGCAGCATGGCACCAGATACAGAGATCGGCAGCTTCCGCGTGCTGGATGCCGACCTGCGTGGCCGCACCACCATCATCTGGGAGGCCGCGCGACTCGCCGTGCAGCGCGGCTATCACATCCTGAATTGCAGCTTTGGCAGCCCTGGCGAGGCCCGCTTCGTCATGCCCTACAAAGAGTGGACCGATGAAGCCTACCTCCGCCGCGCCCACATCGTCGCCGCATGTAGCAATGAAGACGCGAATCAGCGCGAATGGCCCGGCTGGTTCCCCACCGTTCTCACCGTGAACCTCGCCGACATGCCCCCCGAAGTCTGGAGCCACCGCCCCGGCAGCATGGTCGAGTTCCTCGCCCACGGCCTGAACGTCAAAGTCCCCTGGCAAGGCGGCTGGAAAGTCGTCACCGGCAGCAGCTTCGCCGCGCCAAGAGTCACCGCTTGGCTCGCAAGACTCCTCGAAGCCCGCCCCGGCATGAGCGTGGAAACCGCGAAGGAGATGATGCGGGTGATGGCGGATGCTTGATCACGCCGCTCGTCCCCGGATCGCCCTTCCCAGATACCCGATGTATTCGGGGTGCTCTTTGAGAAGCTGGGAGAGGGAGGCGCGCTCTTTGGCGTCGGCTTTACCAGCGGCAAAAGTGTCGAGCCGGGTGCGCATGGCATCGGGTGGATCGCCGACGTCATGGCCCTCCACGTCGGGCATCATGCGGCGGAGGAAACTGGTGAGGATGTTGAAATCAGGGTCGGTGCTCATAGTAGTCATGGGGTTTGCAGACGGCAGATGCTCGGAGTGGTGGGAACTTGCGCAGAAAGGTGAAACTTTTTTCAAATCGATGGTCCGAGGATGGCATCCGCGCCTTCGCCACAGGCTTCCATGAGGTCTTGCCAGGAGATTTGCAGCGTCGGCTCGCGCTCGTGGAGATAGGCCAGTGTCTCATCGCGAATCTGCTCCAAGGCTTCGGCTTTTTTGCGCGAGATCGTTCCCTCGTGGCAGCCGCCCCAGAGCAGGCAGAGGTCACGCTGTTTCACGTCTTGAAGCAGTGACAGACGCATGATAAGTAGCGCCTCGGCATCGACCTGGGTGAGCGAGTAGATGAGCGCATCCCGCAGCAACTGCGCGAGCGGTGTCTCCTGAGGTGCCTCGGCTTCATCGCGGGCGAGCCGATCCATCGGATCATCATCGCCCTCGTCATCGGCGAGGTTCGTGGCGGGGACCATGCGGCGATGTTTGCGCAGGTATTCCAGCCAGGCATTCGCCGCCATCGTGCGCACGAAGCCACTCAGCGGCCCGGCTCCTGAGTAGGCGGCGAGCTTTTTGTGCGCCCACAGTTTTTCCATCACGATGCCGAGCACTTCATCGGCGTCCGCATCAGTGGCACCGAGTCCGGCGAGCTTCCGTGCGATGGCCGGTTTCAATTCGGACTCGAAGCGCTGCCACGCGGCCTTGTCACCATCCAGGAGGTCCTGGGCGAATTCGAAATCAGCGGCGTAAAAGGCGGGCGTGTCGGCGGAGTCGGACATGAGCCGATGCTGGCGAGTCTGGAGAAGAGGTCAATCACCTGCCGCCGCGAGAAAAGCTTCGCTGAAGCTTTGGGCTGATGAACTCGTAATCTCTGCCACTCATGATCCGCGCCATCCTTTTACTCCTCTGTGCCACAGCCCTCCCTGCTGCCGACTGGCCGATGTGGCGTCATGATGCTGGGCGCACAGCCTCTACGACTCAGGTGATGCCAGAGAAGCTCGATCTCATCTGGTCGCGCGAGCTGCCGCCGTTGCGTCCGGCTTTCAAAGAAACACGACTTCAATTTGATCGCAGCTACGAGCCTGTCGTCGCCGGGAAAAGAATCATCGTCGGTAGCTCTCGGGAAGATTGTCTCATCGCCTTCGATACCGACACCGGAGCGGAAGTCTGGCGGGCACTGGCGAATGGTCCGGTGCGCTTTGCACCCATCATCGTCGGTGATCTCGTTCTCTTCGGCTCCGACGATGGCATGATGCGCTGCGTGAAGCTCACCGATGGCTCGGCGGTTTGGTCAAAGCGTGCGGTGCCCTCGAATCGCATGCTGCTCGGCAATCAGCGCCTCATTTCCGTGTGGCCAATTCGCGGAGGACCTGTCGCCAAAGGCGGCCGCGTTTACTTCGCCGCCGGTGTCTGGCCGCTGGAGGGCACGTTCGTCTTCTGCTGGGATGCAGCAACGGGCGATCAGATCTGGTGCAACGACCGCTGCTCCTACCTCTACGGCATCCATCCGCATCAAACCGAGGCCATGGGCGGACTCGCACCGCAGGGTTATTTGCTCATCGATGGCGACGACCTCGTGGTGCCGTGCAGCAATGCCTATCCCGCCCGGCTCGATCTCAAAACCGGTGCGCTCAAAGAGTTCGAGCTTCCCTCCGCAGGCCGACTCACCGGCGGTTGGTTCGCCTCCACACCGGATGAAAAACAAGCCGCCAAACTCAAACGTCGCGGCCTGCTTTTCGACGAAGCCGTCAACGTGAAGCGCCATGAGGACAAACCCCGCGCCGAAGGCTCCACCGGCATCCAGCGCTCGCTCCTCGCCGCTGATAAAACGATCAGCTTCGACACCTTCCCTAATGCCCACAGCGTCGTCCTTGCCGATGACAAAGTCTTCGTCGTCACCACCGATGGCATCTTGAAAGCCCACGGCACCACCAAAGGCGAAACCAAGCACTGGAAGCGCGAAATCGTGATCGAGAAGGCCGAGGAAGAACTCGCCAAGACCATCATCAAAGCTGCTGGAACAGATCGCGGCTATACCCTGCTCACCGACGCTGGCAAACCCGGCTTCATCGAAGCGCTGCTCACCCAGAGCCAGTTTCATCTCATCGTGCTGAGCGACGACACCTCCGTGAAAGCCCGCCTCGCCAAAACAGCCTTCTATGGTGAACGCGTGGCCGTTTTGCCGACGAAATCAGAGCTGCCACGCTACTTCGCCAATGTCGTGATCGGCTCCATACCCATCGGTGACACGCTGCGCCCGCTCGGCGGCAAGCTGGTCAGTTTGGATGGCAAACTTTTGCAAACACGCGGCGCACTGGAGGGCAGTACGAACTACCTCGCCGACTGGAAACCCAGTGAAGACCCGCTCGTGCAGGCACCGCTCGGCGTGCTGTGGTTTGATGATGCGTTGAGCAACTTCAAGCGCGCGCCGCAGCCGAAGGTCGTCGATGGCGTCATGATCACGGCGGACAAAGACTGGCTCGATGCCACGAACCGCAAAGGCAAGGTCGATTACAAGCTGCTCGCTCCCGTGTTCAGCGACATCTACACCGGTCGTGTGCTTGATGAATACGAGGCTCCTGAGCTTCGCGCCAAGTTTGGCAGCGTCGATATGCAGAGCATCCAGCCCGCGCAGTATCGCCCCCCGACGCAGAAGAACGATTGGTCGCCCGATCAGCCCAAATCAGGCCTTCGCACCAATCCTCTTACTGGTGAGCAGGAACCACGCGTGTTTCCGAAAAGCTACGGCTGCGACGGCGGCTTCGATTACGGCAACATTTTTACTTTTCGCAGCGGTACCGCCGCGTTCTACGACAAACAGGTCGAAAGCGGCACCGTCCACATCAGCGGCCCGCGTAGCGGCTGCACGAACAGCATCGTGCCAGCCGGAGGCATTCTGAACATCCCCTACTTCTACGAAGGCTGCACCTGCAGCTACCCGCTGCCCATGGCGCTTGCTCTTTACTCCATGCCAGAGACCTTTGAGCAATGGGCCACCTGGGGCGCTGTGCCTGCCGCATCGCTAAACGGCAAGATCGAGCGTCTCGGCATAAACTTCGGTGCTCCCGGCGACCGCAAGACGCGCGATGGCACCCTGTGGCTCGATTACCCGAGCGTCGGCGGTCCCTCACCTGAAATCTCGGTGCGCACAGAGCCCGAGAAGCCCGAGTTCTACTACCATCACTCCCTCTGGATGAAAGGCGGCCAAGGCTGGCCCTGGGTCGCCGCCAGCGGCGTGAAAGCCCTGCGTTCCACCACCATCTCCGGCCTCAAACCTGGCATCTACACCGTCCGCCTCACCTTCGCTTCGCACGACGATGCCCGGCACGTCTTCAACGTCGCAATTCAGGACCAACCTTCACTCACCAAGCTTGCCCTGCCCGCCAAGCTGATCGCCACGACCCAAACCATCCCCAACGTCCAAGTCACCGACGGCACCCTCACTGTAAAGCTCACCGCCCTCGAAGGCGAAACCATCCTCAGCGGCATCGAGATCATCCGTGAGGGTTTGAAGATTGGGGCTGTGCCAGAAGCGGGGCGGTTGTAAAACAGGACGGCGATGCAAACCACGCCACCGAATCATCACTCTCCCTGCAACGCGAACCAAGCCCGCATCTGGTAGCTGCAATGGCACTTCGAGGAGCCATCGGGCACGAGGACGAGGCCGGAGGCGGGGATGGCGTTGATCCAGCAACTGGGGCGGATGC
>JBILPY010000002.1:0-41841 GCA_044373575.1 Prosthecobacter sp.
CCAAAGTGCCCCGCGCGATACGCCGAATGATGCATCTCCGCGACGACACGGCCCCGCAGAGCCGAGATGCCTGCCACGACATCCGCCGAGCCGGTGATCACGAGGTAAAGCTGACACGTCTGCGCCAGCGCCGCCAGCCACACCGCCTTTCCGCTCACCGCGAGCGGCTCGCCGTTTTGAAACAAGTAGCTCAGCCACTCCAGAGGCAGCGCCAGCAGGCAGAGCTTCGCCAGGCCAAAGCCCAGTTGCGCCAGAGCGCGGGATCGATCCGGCGCAGCACCCGTTCGCCGCAGCGTGGCCACCGCCACGAGCAAAAGGACCACGAGAGCGGGGAGGAGAGTTTTTGCGTAAACCATGCAGCAGAGTCAGACGATGGAATTGAGGAAAGCTTGGGGTCACTGACCATCCGCCTTGCCTGGCACGCGCGGATCATGGGCGGGCACGAGGAGCTTGCGGTCGGCATCCCAGAGGATGGCTTGGCAGGCACCAAAGGCGGTCACGGGCTCTAGCTTGTGGCCCAGCTTCGCCAGATCAGCCAGCGTTTCGTCGCCGAAGGCTTTTTCGATTTTGAGTTCATCAGGGGCCCATTGTTGATGAAAGCGCGGCTGTTTGAGTGCGGCGTTGGGTTCCATGCCACGATCGAGAATGTTTGAAATCAGCAGCAGGGCCTGGGTGATGATGGTGGGGCCGCCGGCGGCTCCAGTGCAGAGGATGGGCTGGCTGTCTTTGAAGACAATCGTGGGGCTCATGCTGGAGAGCGGGCGTTTGCCTGGGGCGACGGCGTTGGCTTCGGCACCGATGAGCTTGAAGGCATTCGGCACGCCGGGTTGCACGGCGAAGTCGTCCATCTCATCATTCAGCAGCACGCCGGTGCCGGGGACGATGACCTTGCTGCCGAAGGCGGTGTTGATGGTCTGATTCAGCGCGACCCAGTTGCCCTCGGCATCGGCGGTGCAGAGATGCGTGGTGTGCTTGCCGAAGATATCACCTTCCCAGCGCGGCGGCATATTGTGACTCGGCACGGGGGTTACTTTTTTCAGGTCGATCTTCGCGGCGAGATCCTTCGCATACGCGGGATCAACAAGCCCGCGCGGCACCTTGGCGAAGTCGGGATCGCCCAGCCAGTGAGCGCGGTCGGCAAAGGCGAGCTTCATGGCCTCTGTCACCACATGCACGCGCTGCGCATCGCTGAGATCGCGGATAGGGAAGTGCTCCATGATCTGCAAAATCTGCGCCACATGCACGCCACCACTGCTCGGCGGCGGCATGGCCACGATGTCATAGCCGCGATACTTGGCCCGCACGGGTTCGCGCTCCACGGCTTTGTAATTCGTGAAGTCGTCAGCGGTCATGATGCCGCCATTTTCCTTCATCCATGACGCCACCTGCTGCGCATACTCGCCGCCGTAAAACCAGGCCGTCCCGTGCTCGGCGATGGCGCGATAAGACTTAGCCAAGTCTTTCTGCACAAGCAGGTCGCCCTTCTTCAGCGGTGTGCCATCGGCTTTGAAAAAGATGGCCGCGCTGGCAGGGAACTTCTTCAGCTTTTCCGCTGTGGCGGCGAGCTTCCGCGCATAGACCTCGTCGAGGGTGAAACCCTTTTCTGCGATCTCCGCTGCTGGCAGCAGCAGATCGGCGAGCGTCAGCTTGCCATGCTTTTTCAAAGCCAGCTCATAGGCCCGCAGTGCCCCCGGCACGCCCGAGGCCAGTGATCCAGTCTTGCTCGCTTCGTTGTCGAGCTTGCCGTCGATGAGGTACATGTCTCGACTCGCCTTCGCGGGGGCCATTTCACGACCATCGATGCAGGTGACCGTGCCGTCCGCCGCGCGAATGACAAAGAAACACCCGCCGCCGATGCCCGAATTATGCCCGTCCACCACGCCGAGAGTCAGCCCCGTGGCCACGGCGGCATCCACGGCATTGCCACCCTTTTGATAGGCCTGCACGGCAGCCTCAGTCGCCAGCGGATGCACGGACGCTGCGGCGAACTTCGGATAGCCCGGCTCAGCAGCTTGAGAGAGAATTCCGACCAGCAGCAGGAGGAGGAAAGGGAAGCGTTTCATGGCGGAGTTCCAAACAAGCACGCACCCACCCCTCTATCCACCAAGTTTCTCCCATCTCAGGATGGGTGGATATAGGAGTCTTTTCTCTGGCCTCAAAGCTACGTTGCCATGTAATGTTCGCGCCCATTTCCGTTACTTCTTTTTAAATGCCCGAAGACCCCGTCGATCCTGTCGCCCCGACACCGCCCCCTGAGGCGGAGGAGCCGACCTATCCATCGCTGGAGGAGCTGGCGCAGCTCATGCCTCAGTATGAGATCCACGAGATCATCGGCATCGGCGGCATGGGGGCGGTTTACAAAGGTCGGCAGATCGCTCTGGACCGTCTGGTCGCCATCAAGGTCATGCCTGCCGCCTCCGCTCAGAATCCGGAGGACGTGCAGCGCTTCATCAAAGAGGCACGATCCATGGCGAAGCTGGTGCATCCGCACATCGTCGCCGTCTTTGACTTCGGGCAGACCTACGCGCGGCACCTCTTCCTCGTCATGGAGTACGTCGAGGGCTGTGACCTCCACCGCCGGACTCGGCGGAAAGAGATCACCACGGAAAAGGCGCGTGAGGTCATCGCCCAGCTATGCGATGCGCTCCAGTTCGCCCATGACCGCGGCGTGGCGCATCGGGATATCAAGCCTGCAAACATCCTCATCACGAATGATTGGAAGGTGAAGGTGGCCGACTTCGGCCTCGCGCGTGATCTCTCGGCTCTGCCAAATCCTGACGAAGTGGAGTACGGCACGCCCGACTACACCGCGCCCGAGCGACTTATCACAGGTGCCAATGTCGATCATCGTGCGGATATCTACGCGCTCGGCGTGGTCATCCACGAGATGCTCACGGGCAAGACACCCACCGCTGCGGGCAAAGATGCTGGCAAAGGCCTGCCGCATGGTTTTGCCAGCGTCATCACCAAATGCCTGATGAGCGAGCCCGAGGCCCGCTATCAAAAAGCCAGCGAGGTGAAGGTGGCCCTGCTCACCGCCACCGCCGAAAAGCAGCGCACAGGCGACACAGCGCCAGCAGTGGCAGCCGCACCGCAGATCCCTTTTGAGTCCCCCGAGCACTACACGGGCTATCGGCCTTCTGTGTTGTCCAGACTCGGTCGGATGCTAGCACCTGCAGGCTGGGGCATCGCTTCGGTGCTTGTGCTGGCCGCCTTCGCCTGGCTCATCTTCAAAGATAAAGTCAGCATCGAGCCAGCTGAACCCAAGTCAGAACCGGCGAAGCCTGCCGAAGTTGCGGCCCAAAAGCCCGAGCCCGTCAAAGCACCTGAGTCGATGCCTGAGGTGATTCCGCCCACGGCTGCGCCAGATCCACCCGCACCAGCGATGGCAGTGGCCAAACCAACGTTGCCTGCTCCAGACAAGCCGGTGGTGAAGCCCGCCATGCCAGAGCTAAAGCCGTACGTCGTGACCGAAGGTGCTGCTGGTGAGGTGGCACGACTTGATGGCCACGAAGGTTCCGTCTTTGCCCTGCAACTGCTCGGCGATCAGAACCGCGTTCTCTCCGGTGGTGTGGATGGCACCCTGCGGCTCTGGGACCTCAGCACTCAAAAGCAGATCTACAGTGTGGAAGCGGGCCTCGATCAACTCTCCCGCCTGCAAATCAGTGCCGATGAGACGCAGGCCCTCGTCTTGAGTTACCGCAGCGACAAGCTAGCGCTCATCGAGCTCGCTACCGGTAAGATGCGCCACAGCGTCTCCTTTCCTGATGACAAGCTTCAGAACGCGGTGCTGCTCAAAGATTCACAAACCATCGTCGCTTCGGGCTTTGGTGATGAAGGTTCCGCCAACTTGCTTCTCTGGAAGCCGGACTCCGGCAGTTCGGATCTCATTCCCGTCTCTGGATACGCAGGCCGCAACTACAGCATGATGCTCACGCCAGAGGGTTCGGGAGTCATTCTGAGCGCCTCGAAAAAAGACGAAAGCACCACGGGCGTCTTCCGCCCGCAGCTCACCCATTTTGTGCCAGCCCGCAGCACCTTCACGAAACTCGATGCCGGACCTCTCGGCTACATCACCCGTGTGCTTGGCCAGCCAGGCACTCCGGTAGTCTTGGTGACCGCCTCCACTCCAAAGGTGATCAGCCTTCCTGACATGAAGGTCCTGCTCTCCCTGCCCGAGATCACCAAAGGCAGCCCGAATGTCATCAGCGCTGAGATCGTGGATGCCGGACGCCTCCTGCTGACTGGGTGGGATGACAGCACGTTGCGCGCGATCGACATCCCCAGCGGGGAGGAGGTCTGGCGGCAGACCACACCGGAGCCCGTGACGTCCATCGCACTCAGCAAAGATCAGCGCTGGGCCGTGCTCAGCACCCGACACAAAGACGGAAGCAATCAGCAGCAGGGCGACTTCGACCTCCTCGTCTGGCGTTTCCCGAAATGGTCTGAGCTTGAGAGCGAGAAAAGCATGCTCGCCAGCATCGCCCCGCAGATGGCCAATCTCGAAGAGCACGATGCCGAGCTCGCTACCCTCCGCGCCAGCCTGCGCGAACGCGCTGCATTACCGACACAGGCGGATCTCGACACTCAGCGCCAGAAGCTCGACGAAATGTACGTCGTGGCCCTGCGTCGTGATTACCCGCGCAGCTCGCCCACCGATCAGCAGGCCATCAAGGCGGAGATCGAGCGCATCGCTTTGCAGGGCGAGCTGCCAGCGCCAGGACTGGATGCTTCACTTCCGCCCGTATTGCAAAAGCTTCGCGGCATCTATCGCCAGCAGCTCGCCAGCTTTGAAAGTGTCCACCATGAGGCCACCAAGGTCGCCCTCCAGTCCGTGGATGTCGTGCTGACGCCATTGATGAAGAAGCGTGAAAGTTCAGGTGACAAACTCGGGGCGCTGCGTGTCAAAACCGTGCTCAAAGAGTGGCAGCAAACTCCGAATGCGCTGGTCGGAGATGGCGCGCCATTGCCCATCAAATCAGGAACAGCGGTAGGCACGCCCACGAAGCGCCCGGACCGCCCAGGCAGCGTCGTCGCCATCCAGCGGCTCGCCTTGAACACGAGCCCGATGACACCACCCATGGAGGTCAGCCGCATCCCGCGTGATCTCGGGCAGGCAGTCGCCATCGCTGGAGCCTCCGAGCATGTCTTCGCCCTCCTGCCAGATGGCAAAGTGCGCGGCTGGGGAAACTGGAATGGCAGCGCTGTTGTCGTCCCCTCCGCAGCCACCGATGTCGTGCAGATCGACAGCACCAACACCTCCGCGCTTGCCCTGCTTGCCGACGGCCATGTCATCGCCTGGGGCCCGGACAATGCGGCCAGCGGCATCCGTTGGAAATCCACTGACGGCAAAGCGCCCGTCCGCGTCTATGCCGGCGAGGATGGCACAGGCTACGTTCATCTTCAGGATGGCACCATCCAGCCCGTCGGCACCGTGACCCCCGCCGCGCCTGCGGAACTCAGCATCAGCCGTCAGCTCATTCGTCTCCCCATCCACGGCTGGATCGCCATCCTGCCCCGCGATGGATTGCCGCTTTTCTGGGGTAATGCCGCCCCGCCCGTGATCCCTCTGCCCGCTGATCTGAAGGACATCATCAGCCTCAGTATTTCCTCCAGTTTCGGCGTCGCCCTTCAGCGTGACGGCACCATGACAGGCTGGGGCCAGCTCGCCCAGGATCAGCGCTACCGTACCCGCAAGCTCACCTCCGCCACGAAAGTCTATCACGACTATGCCGAGCGAGTCTTCCCCGTGCATCGCAGCGATCACTCCTGGGAACTCGTGCCAAATCCCAGCGTGCCCGAATACGTCGCCGAAGATCGCGGCAGCGTCACCGAAGGTCGGCTGCGTGGAGCTATCGACGCGGTCTTCACGCGTGAGCTCGTGATTACGCTGAAACCCTGACCTCACTCCGGAAGCACTGGTTTCAGCGCCTCCGCCCAGACCGCATAGCCTTTTTGGTTTGGGTGCAAAGTGTCAGGCATAAGGTCTTTCGGAATGATGCCCAGCGGCCCCAGCCACTTCTCCGTGATGTCGAGGAAGGTCACCCCTGGGCGTTTCCCCAAGTCGGCAATCCGCGCATTGATGTCACGAATCAGGGCACGTTTCGGTTCCACCGGCATCAGCCCGCGTGGGAAGATCGCCATCAGGATGATCTTTGCGTCAGGGCACTTCGCCTGGGCTTGATCCACGATGGCCGTGATGCCCGCCGCGATCTCCTCTGGTGTGTTCGAGCGTGCGTTCACCGTGCCCGCCAGATTATTCGTGCCGATGTGAATGACGATGGCCTTCGGTTTCAAACCATCCAGCTCCCAAAGTTCGATGCGCTTCAGCACGTTCTGCGTGCGATCCCAGCCAAAGCCGAGGTTCAGCACACGCCTGTTTCCAAACAAACTCTGCCATGTCTCTGTGCCGCGATTGCCTGACTTCCCGGCTTCTGGCTGCCCACCCCAGAAGTGCGTGATCGAATCTCCGATGAGCACGATGTCGGGATTGATCTCCTCTTTGATTTTCATGATGGCCTCGTGCCGCTCTTCCCAGCCGTAGCCGTCCTTTTCCAGCTTCCCCATCGGAATCACCGCCGTGTTCACCGTGGTCAGCAGCGGGATGTGTTTCCTGATGGCTGCCGCCACCTGCTGCCCGAGGAATTGATACCCAGGCTCGCCGAAGTGGACATCCTTTGGATTCTGATACTCCGCCAGATGCGGTAACATCGCTGCATACAGGTCGTCGATCTCCACGCTGTGCCTCGCCATCACGCGTGCGGCGACTTCGTTGCGCGCCACGAGATCCGACGGTGATGCATCCTTCATCCCGCCTTCTGCCACCGGCGTCGTGCTCGCCCAGATCACCTTCGCGCCCGTCGCCTTCAGTTGAATGGTGATTTCATCCAGCCGTTGCTCGTAATCCGGCAGCGGTGTCTTCCGATCATGGATGCCGAAGTTAAAGTGAATGATGTCCCACTTCCCATCACCCAGCCACACCTTCAGCTTCTTTAGCCCATTCGCCGTCGGCCCGCAGTTCTCCGGTGCACGATGCACATTCGCCGCGCCTACCAGTGCCTTCTGCGTCGCCAGCGTGTAGCCACGCGACACGGAATCGCCGATCAGCAGCACGCGCGGCAGCTTCGGATTATCCTTCACATAGTCCCAGGCTGTGACACGGCCCGCCAGCTTGTCCGCCTGATACAGCGGCAGATAAAAACCCATGCCGAGGTTCTCCTCCAGCACCGTCTCCCAGGCCTGCTGCTCCGGCGGCAGCGTCGCCTTCCACTTCGCAAACTTCTCCGCTATCACTTTGTTCGCCGCCGCCTTTTTCTCTGCAGCTTCCTTGGCATTCGTCGGCTCGTTCGCGTGGAGCGTGAGTGCTAGAAGGGAGGTGAGGAGGAGCTGGTGGAGTTTCATGGAGGCGGGTAACGAGGGTAAAACGACGTTTCAAGTCCTACACCGGCGGGGCGAGATTTTATCTCGCCATGTTGGGCGCGTTGAAAACTCATTTTAATCCATCAACTCCGCGAGCCGTGAGCCTTCCACGCGGACGACCCAGTTTTCGATGTTCTGCACCTGCTCGGTTTGTTCGTCGTAGGTGCGCTCGACGCGGCATTGCACGACGGTGTCGGCGTGCTGGAACATGGTGGGCAGGCGATCTTCGGGGAAGGCCATGATGAGCTGGAGGCCGAAGTTCCGCGCGAGGGCGAGACAGTCGTCGATGCGATCTCCGCTGAGTTTGCTGAAGGCTTCGTCCATGACCACGAGGCCGAGGTTTTGCGGATCATCACGACGACCGAGATCGTACACGCGGCGGAAGGCAGCGAGCGTGGCGACAAAGAAGGGCGCTTGGTTCTCGCCGCCGCTCTGTTTCTTGGCGCTCTTGTTCAGACTGATCGCGGCGGCATCGCCACGGCCAGCGGGCTTGGCTTCGATGTCCCAGTGGTGGTAGTAGCGGTAGTCGAGAGCGCGTTGGTGGCGTTTGTCCTCGGGATTGTCGGCGGCGTCGATGGCGGCCATGAGCTCGGCTTTGGCTCGCTCGATGTCCTCACGCCCGGCGGCGTTGAAGAGTTCCATCTCGCTGCCGCTAGGCAGACCTTTTTCCACGAGCGTCCAGATGGCGCTGTGGGCCTTGTCGGCACGACTGGTGAGCTGGTAGCGCCAGCCGCCGATCTCGTGATCCATGGCGCGGTTGAGTTCGCGCTTGGTGCGGTCGGCCTCACTAAGCTTCTCGCGGAGCACGTCGAGCACCTGATGCTGGAGCCGATCCTCCCACTCGCGCTTAGCTTCGAGCGCGGCGGTCTTAAAACGCTCCAACTCATGCGATTCGAGGTCTTCGCGACGCTGATCATAGGAGTCGTTGTCTTCCGATTCGGCATCGAGCGCATCGCTGAGATCTGCATGAGCGGCGGCAAGCTCGCGGCGTTGCTCATCACGCAGACGGCGGGCTTCCTGGGCACGGGTTTCGAGCTGAACGGCCAGTGTCGCAGCCATCTCGATGGATCGGCGCCACGACGTGGACTTCTGCCACTCGGCGGCGATTCGCTTGCTGATCTCGTCATCGCTGATGCCACGCACAAGAACGCGTGAAGTCTGGCGGGCGATGTGGGTCTGCTCTTCGAGCGTGATGTCCTCACTCAGGGCGTCTTCGAGCTTTGCCTGCTCCACGGTGAAGGTGGTGATGGCCGTCTTCAGGCTGCCGATGCGCTCGTGGATGCCTTCCAGCGTGGCGTTTTGCACCCGCAGGTTTTCCATGGCCTGCACATGATCCGGCGTGGCCAGCAGTTCCCAAGTCGCACGCAGCTCGCCCAGCTCGGAGCGCAGACGTGGGAGCAAATGGAGTTCGTTGGCGGTATCGGGAGCGCTGAAGTGGTCGAGACGCGACTCGCGTCCTCGATTGATGAAGGCGCGGAGGTCGTCGCAATCCAACCGCACCTCGGCGATCACGGCTTCTGTGTCACGAAGCTCACCTTCGCGCATGTCACGCAGACGGCGCAGACCTTCCTCGCCGAGGGTGAGTTCCTTTTCAGGCACCAGTTTCAGCCGACGTGGCGGATCTTTTAGCCAGCCATCGAGTGAAATGGCGCGGGCATGCTTGTCGAGCTGGGAAGCTTTGTTTACGGCAATGATGTCGCCAAGCAGGTGATCCAGCAGACGACCTGCGACGTCGTGTTTCGTCTCCAAAAACTCACGCAGTGAGCCTTTCTCGACCTTGGTGGAGCTTTGCAGCACTTCTTCAGGATGAATCAGGGGCTCTGTCGGGCTCGGAGTCTGCTGGGCCTGATCCCAGGCGGCCTTGAAATCTTCCGGGAGGATGGCTCGGCGGTGGATGCCAAGCATCGTCTCCAGCAGTGGCCACCATTTCTCGGCCGCAGGCTTCACCTCCACCACTCTGCCGAGCACTGCGGCACGCTGGCCGCGAGCCATAAGCGCGTTCAGAAGCGGTGATGGAGCCGACTGACCTTCCTGAAGATGACCGAGGTCCTTTTGCAGTGCGGCTTTGCGAGATTCGTGTTCGGCAAGACGAGCCTCAATGGGCCGCAGCGCCTCCATGGCCTGATCACGGAGCAGGTGGTAAACCTGCGGCATGTCGCGTGCGGCAGCGAGCGCACGGCTCTCATCGGCACTCTGCATGGAGGAAAGCAGGGTCGAGGCACTGTCGGGGATGTCGAGGCCGAGTCGTGAGGCATGAAGCGTCCAGTCCTGCCAGCGGCGGACACGATCACGCAGCAGCTCACGCACGCTGGTGGCGGTCTCTTCGAGGCGCGCGATGTCTTTTTCCAGTTCGCGACGACGGCGGTCGTTTTCCTCCAGCTTCACGGCTTTGTCACCCAGCGCAGCGCGTGCAGCATCCACCGCAGCGCGGAGCCTTTCGCGCTCCTGCATGGCCTGCTCGTGAGCCTCCTGGTTGTCGGCATGTTCGGCGCGTTTGGCTTCCAGTGTGGCACGGCGGCGGGTCAGGTTTTCCAGCGCTTCTTCATGCTTCAAAGCCTCGCTCAAATGCGCGTAGAGAGCGGATTCACGCTTCGAGGTGCTCCAGTCCTGATGATGCGCGGAGATGCGCTTTAGGCGCTCAAGCTGGTCATACATTTTCTCCAGCCGCTCCTGTGCCCGGCGATGTGCATCCACACTGGCTTTCACGGCCTTCACATCCGGCATTCCAGGTTCGAGCAGGAACTCACGGACGAACTTTTCGAAGTTACTCTCTGGCTCGAAGGCCATGGCGCGTGGCAGGGTCTTGCCCATCTGCTCGGGATCGAAGCCGAGATGCGAGCGCAGTGCCATTTCATCAAGGTAAGCCTTCTGGCGGTCCCAGACATCGCCGTCGAGTTCACGCTTCACTCGCGTGCGGAATTCATCTTCAGGCAGGAACTGCATCGCCTGCGGTCCGGCTTCGTTGTTGAGGAAATCCTGCCAGGCAAGGCGACGTCCGGCGCGGAACCAGATCGTCGAAGGCTTCGCCGTGGGGCCTTCATACTCGATGCGTGCTCCCCAGGTCTCGCGACGAGGTTCGGTCTCGCCAGATTCCAGCGGCCAAGTGAACTCCAGCGCGGCGAGCGTGACGCTGCTGGGTCGCAGGTAGCGCTCGGCGCCGTCACGACCGGTGGTGTTCGTATCGCAAAGGCAGTAGCCGCGCAGTGAACGTCCGCTGCCAGCACCTGCGGCGGCTTTGTTAAAGCGGCTCTGCTGCTCGCCGAGCATGACGAACTGAATGAGGTCCAGCAAAGCGCTTTTGCCGCTGCCATTGGCTCCCGTGATGAGTGTGAGACCTGCGACGTCGATGAACTGCCGGTAGCCATACCAGTTCACCGCGAGGATGCGGCTGAGGGTGATGCGCGAGTTCATGTCGGCACCTCCTGTTCGGCATCGCGAGCGGGTTGATGGGCTTCGATCCGCGCCTGCCAGGCCGTGATGTCGTCAAAGGGAATGACACGGGCAAGGCTCGGCAAGATCTCGATCTGCATCTCGCCCGTCTGACTCATGCCTTCAGGCTTCAAAGTGCGGATCAGGCGATGACGACGAAGCTTTGGCAGTGTGGAATCGATCTGCGCCGGGCTCGGTGGCTCGATACGGTCAAAGAACACCTTCAATGCCGCCCAAAGCTGATCGACGGTCACGATCACGGCTTCCTGAGTGCCGGTGCTGATTTCATCATCATAAAGCCGCCACAGCGCGAGCAGTACCAGCGTCTCGTCTTTATCAAAACGACCCAGGAGCAGACAGGACTCCGTGCGTGGCCGCGCCTGGAGCAGCGAGTGCTCGTCATCGACGATCAGCTCCAACGCCAGCGGCGCGAGGTAGTCCTCCACATGAGTGCGGTAGTGGTCACGGGCGAGCATGTAGAGCTCCCGCCCGCTGCCTTCATCTCCCAGCAAGACACCACGGCCAAGCAGCTCCGCCAGCACCTCGCGCAACGCGGCGCGGTCACTGTCCGGCACATCACTCCAAAAGGAGCGGGGCCAGAGAGGATCGGAGGAGGTTGCAGACATGGGGCGCGGATGATGGCGTGGCGTGGGGCTAGCTCAAGCCTCTCTTGTGATGGCAAAGCGCTCGATGCGATGCCCGGCGAGGTGGTCGTGTTCGATGATGTGAGGTTCCAGGCCGTTGCGGCGGCGGAGGCCATCGACACTCCAGCGGACGCGTTTGCCTGCGAGAGCCGGGGCGTGCTCGTAGGCGACGACGGCGAGCAGATCGAGGAGGTCATCGGTGCTTTCCAAAGTGATGTCTTCGGTGCTCGTGCTGCCTTTTTTGGTCGGCAAAAGCTTGGCGACGAGACGGGCGGCACGCTGCGGTGTGAGGGCGAGTCTCTGGCGCTCTTTCCAGGCGGCGAGCACCTCGTCCTCGCTCTGCTTGGAGGCTCCACTTTGACCAAAGGTGAGATCGACGGGAGACTTCGTGCGGCGTGGTTTGTAGAGAGACTCGATGCCGTAGAAGAACTTCGTTTCGACACAGCGCGGGGTGAAGTCGGCTGCCTGTCCGGCAAACTCGGAGAAGCGGCTGCCAGCGTGCGTGGCATTGATGGCATCGCAGTAGGCTTTGATCAGCTCTGGGCGGCGACCGCGAAGCTCGGTCTGGTAGCGATAGCGCTGCTGGCTGAGGCGATTGAAGGCAGCCATGCGCAGGTCGATGGCTTCCGCACGACGTTTGAGGCCGCCGAGGTCGCGTTCCAGCTTCGTGAGCATCATCACGGCATGGTCATAGGCATCACGGTCCTCGTAGCCATAGTGCTCGCGCAGACCGGCGGCGAGGCGCTCGCGCATGAGCGGATCGTCATGACGCTCGGAGATGGTGCTGCGGGCATTTTCGATCCGCGTGAGCAATCCACCACGACGAAGGGCATCGTAGCAGACCATGTGCTGACCTTGGCCGAACTCCTCATAAAGCAGGCTGAGCGTGTCTGCGGCGGTGGCGGTCTGCCTTTGCCGCTGCTCGAAGCTGGTGACGATTTTCTCCACGGCGTGGAGCTGCTCGATGGCACGCTCGAGACGCTGGGAGAGATCGGTGATGGTGGAGCGGAGCTGGTCGGGTTGTTTGATCTGCGGATCGAGCACGCCGCGCTCTTCCAGCGTCTGGCAAAGGCCGCGCAGGGTGTCGGCGAAGGTCTTCAGCTCGGCCACGCGATCCTCCGCGAGGTCACGCAGCATTCGTAGCAGAGGTCGGAGTCCCGGTGTGATGACGGCCCAGCGCTCATGCAGCCCGAGTGTCTGGTCTTCGAGCCATCCGGCGGCGATGAGGCGATTGAAGAACTGCCCAGCGCGTTGTCGGGCATCACGCAGAGCCGCGCCTTCATCCTCGGCGAGCAAAGACAGCGGATGCTTCGCGATGACTTCCTTGATGATCTCCGTCGTTTCCCGCTGCGAGAGTCTGCCAGCCTCACCAGCCTCCTCGATCAGCCGGTCCGCACAGTCCACATAGACCGGCGCAGAGGGCCGGGCCAGCGGGCGGAAGAAATCCGCCGAGACGCTGCGGCTGAGGCGGGTGCTGAGGGTTTCGGACATGGCGCGGTGAAGAGGTCAAGAGGAGCTCAAAGAGGTCAAGCGGGGAGCTTTCCAATGAGTTCTTGACCTCTTGACCCTCACGCCTGCCGCAGGCACCTTCCCGCAGGTTGAAAAAATTCGTCGCCAAGCTCTTCAAGCTCGTGATCGGCAGCAGTTTGCTGGCGGGGGTGGTCTATTTGACCACGGATGCGTTTGGGCGGACGTGGCGTGAGTTTGTGATCGGGGAATTGGCGCAGCGCGGGCTGCATGTGGACTTCAAGCGGCTGCTGGTGAACCCCATCGGCGGGATCTCGGCGCGGGAAGTACAAGTCTTCACGGATGGGGAGCGCAAACAGGTGCTCATTGAGATGGACCATCTGAATCTCGACTTCAATCTGGGCAAACTGCTGGAGAAGAAGTTCGTGGTGGAGGGGGTGGAACTGAGCCACACCAATGTCACTCTGCCGGTGGATAGTGAAGACCTCGTGACTGGGCGCGAAGCTGCAGTGATTCAGATCGAGGATCTGAGCGCGCGTGCCTTTATCCAAGACGGACGAATCGATCTGCAAGAGGCTGAAGGAAAGCTCTCAGGCATTGTGTTGCACATCAGTGGGGAGTTGCTTTTGCCGACCAAGATAGACACTCCGCCCAGCACTCCCGCCAAAGGTGAACCTTCAGCGATGCAACGTGTGCAGAGCCTGCATGATCATCGAGTGATGATCCGCAAGGGGCTGGAGTGGCTGAAACGATTCCAGTATGTCGGCACTCCGAAGTTAAATCTCGAAGTTCATGGCGAGCTGACCCGGCCCACGGAGATGAGCGCACGGCTCTTTTTCGAGGCGGCTGGTCTGAGCTACGGCAGCTACACCTGCGAGGCGCTGCGTGCGGAGGCGCAGTATGAGGCCGGCTTTGTGGACCTGACGCGGTTTTATCTCAAAGACCGGCTCGGTGAGGTGAGTGCGAGTGCCACCTGGAACATGGGCGCGGAGGATGTGCGCTTTCATCTCACTTCGAGTGCTGATCTGCCGGGTGTGGCACAGGCATTTCTCGACAATGACAATCTGCGCGAAATCGTCTTTTACGAATCCCCTCATCTGGCGCTGGAAGGTGTGTGGCATGTGAATGGGCCACTCGCGACTCACAAGCGCCCGGTGCATGTGACGGGAAGGCTGGACTGCGGACGCTTCAGCACTCGCGGCGAGGTCTTCGATGGGCTGGCGGCGAACATCGGCGTGGCACCTGAAGGTGTGTACATTCGCGATCTGCTTTTGCGACACAAGACGGGCACGATGGCGGCACAGTCGCTCGTGCATGAGGGGCAGGGAGCGCGCTATGAGGTCCTGCTTCGTATGGATCCGAATGCCTTCCTACCCTTTGCGAAGATGAAGCAGACGCGTGACATCATTCAGCGGTTCGAATTCAGTCCAGAGTCGTCCATCCATCTGGAACTGACAGGCAGTGGTCCGGTGTTTGATCCGCAGAAATGTCTGAACCAGGGCCGGGGTGATTTGAGAAACTTCAAGTACCGCGGCTTGCATCTGGAGGAACTTCAAGCGGACGTGGAGTTTCAGCATCCGATGCAGCACTATCGAAACGTGAAAGTGCGACGCGCCGAAGGTGTGGCTGAGGCCGCTCATGTGGAAGTGGATGACGTGGCGAAGTGGGTGAAACTCGAAGGCACGAAGTCGGGTATCGATCCCGTGGGACTCGTCGGTGTCTTTGCCCCGAAGACGGCGGATATCGTGGCGAAGTATCGGCTGCCAAACACGACGCAGGCGGAGGTCTCGGGAACGATTTTTTACAAGGACCCCACGAGAAGTGATTTCATGGTGAAGTTCCAGCATCCGAGCGGCACGGGGCGCTACTCCTTGTTTGATGAAGATTACATCATCCGATCTCCCAGGGGGGAGCTTAGCTTCAAAGGAATGGATATGGATTTCGACGTGAGCGGCCAGCTCTTCGGCGGGCCGATGAGTGCCAAGGGGCGTGTGGATCTAAGGCCTGAGTCGGATAATTTCAATGTACTGGTCACTGCCGCCAGGTTCCCCTATGAGGTCTTCAGCAAGGACATGCCTTTTGAGAAGGTGCGGGCGGATGTATTCGAACGTGGAAAGGGGGTGAATTTTGATGTTCAAGCCGCCGTGATGGGGGGTAATTTCACGCTCAAAGGTGCCACGGCTGGAGCGCGTGATCCGCAGGCTTACGCCGGTGAGATGCAGATGAAAAACATCAGCCTGCCCAAGTTTGCGGAAATCTACTGGAAGGGTAATGACTCGCAGGGAGATGCCACGGGTTACTTCAAATTCACCGGCAAGTTGAATAACTGGCAAGTGCTCAAAGGTACGGGCGCGTTAACGATCTTGAACGGCAATCTTTACTCCATTCCCATCGTCGGAATGCTGGCCCCAGTGCTCGGCACCATCCTGCCGAAACAGATCGCGGGATATAACATCGCCAAGGAGGCGGACTGCACCTTCAGCGTCGCTGATGGTTTCATGGTGACGAAAGATTTTGAGGCCCTGACCAGCACCTTCAAGATCCTGCTTGATGGAAGCATCGACTTCATCAACGACCAGCTCGACATGAATGCCCAGGTGCGCGTGCGCGGACTGCCCGGCCTTGTCTTCCTGCCGTTCAGCGAATTGCTGGAATACAAAGGCACGGGCGACACGGCGAATCCCAAGTGGGAGGCCAAGCTTTTGCGCGGTGTCTCGCAACCTGACCGAGCATCCCGTGCCGAAACCAACCCGGAGACGATGAAGGAAGTGGGGGACAAGGCAGCAGATTCAATCAAGCCACTGCTCCCGCAATTGAAGAAGGCGCTGACGCCTCTTTTCAAGAGCCCGGGAAGCCGCTGAGAAAAGTGGGCTGATTATTCTCGAATAAACGGACGACTGTTCCTGTCCATTGGACCGCACTCACCTGTGCTGCCATGAAAAAGACCTTCCCCTCCTCCTCGGTTCTCGAATCCTTGGAATCCCGCCTTGCCCCCGCAGGCATCGTCAGTCTCAGTCTCTCTACCAGCGGTGCTCTCACGATCGCGGGCGATGCCCTGGCGAATGACCTGCAGATCACCGAATCCGGCAACGACTGGACCATCGCCTCCCAGGTCGGTGGAGACACGCTGTTCAAAATGAACGGTGGTCCTGCACTCTCCAGCATCACCTTTGCGGCACCTCTTTCCATCAAAGCCAGCCTTGGAGCTGGGAATGATGACGTGCTCATCTCAGAGGCCATCATTCCAGGCACTGTCAGCATCGACGGCGGCGAGGGAGATGACATCGTGGATCTCACCAGCACGAGCATCGGTGGTGCCACGGCGATTCGTCTCGGCAATGGGCATGATTACTTCACTGCCGGCGGCGACCTTTTCTTTGCCAAAGGCTTCTCGGTCGATCTTGGCAACGGGCAGAACACCTTCGACGTGAATGCGACGACGCTGCTTTCCAATGGCAGCATCAGCGCCGTTGCTGGTGGATCAGCCGTTGAGCAGCAGACCTTCATTTTAGCCGCTGAGCTGGGGGATGTGAAAGGTTCTGTGACCCTGCGCACTAGCACAGCAAGCTTCACAGACTTTGAGATCGGTGCGCTGACAGATGACAGCCTACGAGTGACAGGAAACCTTACCCTCACCGCTGCCGCTGGAGATGACCTTGTCACGCTCGCGGGTAACATCGAAACACTGGGCACCTTCGCCATCGGACTCGGTCATGGTGCCAACAGCGTGCTCACGAACGATGCCGCCTTGATCAAAGCCAACGCCCTAAGTTATGCTGGCGGCAGCCATCAGGACAGCGTCACCTTTGCCAATGAAGTGCTGCAAGTGACAGGCAACATGAGCTTCAATGGCGGTGCGGGCACCAACCTGCTCGACCTGAATCCTGCCAGCTCGATGAGCATCGGCGGCAGATTGAGCTACAGCGGTGGCAACGGAAATGATGCGCTGATCATCGACGGACCAAGTGTCATCATTGGTGGCGCAGTGAGCATGGGGGCTTCTTCTGGGAACAATTCCTTTGGTCTTAATGCCGTCAGCGGTTCTGTCGGTGCCTTCTCTTACTCTGCTGCCGCTGGCAATGATGTGGTGGATGTCGGCGAAAGCACTGGCGTCTCCAGTCTCGTGACTGTGCGTGGCAATGTCAGCATCAACACAGGAGCTGGCAGTGCTGATGTGATGGTGCGGGACGCTGACATCTACGGAAATCTCACGGTGAACACGGCTGTCGCCTTCGGCGGCATCGACATCGTGCGCCTGATCGACAGCGACTTCCGAGGCAATGTCGGCATCAATCTGACCGGTGGCGCTGAAAGCGATGTCATCGTGCGTGACGGCATCTTTGATCGTGCAGTGACCATTAATACCGGTGGCGGCGATGACTATGTGGCCTTCGATACGGACACGGACGTCTCTTCCATCTACAGCATCTTTGACGGCTACGTGCGGATCAATCTTGGCGCAGGCAATGACATCTTCGCCGCTGGCTCAAACCCTGCCGTGGATACGGTGGGCAATGACTTCAACAGCTACGTCGATGTGAATGGCGGCACCGGTTATGACCGCGCTTACTTCATGCATTTCGACTACAACAACGGGTTCAACGGGCCACTGCCTTGGACTTACAGTGTGGAAGAAGCTTACTGAGTAGCTGATTACTGGTGAGCCCGTCCGCGATGATGAGCTTACTTTTTACCACCTTTGATGAACTCCTCGCGGCTCAGGCTGCCGTTTCCGTCTGCATCGAATCTTGGGAAGCGCTTTGGCGCTTCATCAGGGTCTGGCTGGTTGGCGAGAAACTCTTCTTTCGTGAGCTTGCCGTCTTTGTCTTTGTCGCGTGAGTCAAACATCGCGCCACGATCTTTGCTCGGCTCGGCTATCTTTGCGGCGGGCTTGTTTTGGATTTGCGGTTTGGCTTCGGGATGCTTCGCCAGCAGGGCGCGGAGTTCGGTCACGATGGCGGGCTGATCACTGGCGAGGTTCTTGGTCTCCAGCGGGTCGGCTTGATAGTCGTAGAGCTCGAACACGGCCTTGTCGGCACTCGCGCCGATGGGCTTCCATTCGACGAGACGGTAACGATCCGTGCGGAGGGCGCGGCCCAGTCCTTCGCTGCGGGGATAGACGTGGATGGCATGGTCGCGAGTACTGGCGGAGGGATCTTTCAGCACGGTGGTGAAGCTGCGACCGTCGAGCGAAGCCGGTGCGGGCAGCCCGGCCAACTCGGCGAGCGTGGGATAGATGTCCACCGTCTCGATGAGTGACTGCGTGCGGGAACCAGCCTTCGTGATGCCGGGCGCGCTGACGATCACTGGGATGCGTGCGGCCTGCTCGTAATTCGAGTGTTTGCACCACATGCCGTGGTCGCCGAGATGCCAGCCGTGATCTCCCCAGAAGGCGATGATCGTGTTTGAGGCTAGGCCCGTGGCATCTAGCGCATCCAGCACCTTGCCGAGCTGCGCATCCATGTAGCTCGTGGCGGCATAGTAGCCGTGGATGAGATGACGCTGCTGCTCGGGAGTGACGGGCCCTTGATCCGGCATGTCTTTGTATTGGCGCAGCTCTCCCCATGACGATGGAGCGAAGTTTGGCGCTCCCTCGGGCGCTTTGTCCGAAGTCGGCCGCGGCAGCGTGGCGGGGTCGTGGAGGTCCCAGTATTTCTTTGGCGCGACGAAGGGTAGGTGCGGTTTTAGAAAACCGACAGCGAGGAAGAAAGGCTCGTCGGCCTTCTGTTTCGCGGCTTCGAGGCGCTTGATGGCTTCTTCGGCGATCATGCCATCGCCATAACGATTGTCGGGCACGTCGGCATTTTCCGTGGGGGCACCGCGTGGGAGCTTCCAGGCTTCCTTTTTGTTTTCAAACAAGGCTTGTTCACGAGTGGACTCGGGCGGGTTGTTCTCCTTCAGTGCGTAGCTGATCGTCTTCGGCGAGTAATGCGGCACACTCCACGAGGCTTCGTCATTCACGTTGCCATGACCGACGTGGAAGATCTTGCCGAGGCCTTCGGAGCGGTAGCCATTGTTCTTGAAATGCTGCGGCAACGTGACGGCATCGGGAGCACCTTTTCGGAAGTTCGTGCTAAGCTCGTAGATGCCGAGGGTCTGCGGTCGCAGGCTGGTGAGCAGGGCATTGCGCGAGGGCGAGCACACGGCCTGATTGCAGAAGGCCTTTTCAAAGAGCATTCCACGTGCGGCGAGTCGGTCGATGTTCGGGGTCTTCGCGTGGCTGTCGCCGAAGCAGCCGATGGTGGGCTTGAGATCGTCCACACAGATGAGCAGGACATTGGGCTTTGCCGCAGAGAGTAGAGTGCAGAGAGCGAAGAGAATGAAAAGGGCGCGCATGAGGCGGCTTTGAACGAAGGCACGCCGCCTATCTTGCAGCGCGCCAGAGGCCCTCGGTCATGAGCATCTTCGGGTGCTCGGGGATGCCGCGTTCGTTCTGTCGATGCTGCGCGACGAGCAGGTCCACGGCGGCAGCGCCGAGCACATTCGCCTGTTGATCGATGCCGGGCACGCCAGGGTGATCTGCCCGCCAAGCGAGAGTGACATGAGCGATCTTGCTGCCCGTGGGGAACCAGTCGTTGAGGAGATGTCCGGATTCGATGACGACATCAGGCTTGGCCGACTTCAGCCAGGCCTGGAAGTCCGTGCGACTGATCTCACGACGCAGGCAGATCAGTTCGGAAGCCTGCGCGAGTGGCAGTGGATGATGCGCCAGAAAGCTCGCCGACCAAGCGCGATACATGCGCTCATTGATGGTGCTGCCGCTGTAGAATCCGATGCGGCGGTAGCCTTGCTTTTTCAGCATCCGCAGCGCGGTCATCATGCCGAGGAAGTGATGGTGATGCACCCGATGCAGCGCCGGCCTTGCATAACCAAGACCGATGACGACACTGCTGAACTTCTCCCAAGCCATCGAGACATGTCCACGACTGCGCGAGATGAGCGGCGAGAGGATGAAGCCAGGAATGCCGCGCGCCTCCAGGATGCCCGAGAGTCTGCGCGCAGACATGCCGCGTGCCTTGAGATGAAACTCCTCCAGGCGATAGCCCAAATGATCGGCACGCTCATGAGCGCCACGCAGCAGCTCACGCGACCACGAAGATGTCTTCAAGTCTTCCGCCTCTCTTTCCGCCCACACAAACGCGAGCGTGGCGGGTGAAGCGATCTGCTTTGAGCGCCGCATATGCGTCATCAGCTTCGCGATTTCAGGATCAGGCCGGTAGCCCAATACTTCTGCCGCCTGAACCACGCGCTCACGCAATTCTTCACTCACCTGCCGCTCGCCACGCAGCGCGCGTGACACAGACATCTTCGAGATGCCAAGCTGCGCGGCGATGTCGGCGAGAGTGGGGCGGGGCATGATCAGCGTGTGACTTCGAGCGTCAGCGCGGGCTGTTTTTCGCTGATCTCCAGCGTCCATTCGCCAGCGCCGGGCTTCTGCTCCTTCGTTGTCGCAGTGCCATCGGGCGTGTCGAGCCCGGGGACATCGGCAGCGCTGTAGTTGACGGTGATTTTGACTTTGCCGAGCACAGGACCGCTCTTTTCATCTAGCTTGAAATTGCCACGCATGACTCGTGCCGAGGCGACGGGAGCGCTGGGATCTTCCGGCGTGAAGACGACACCGCCCCAGCTCACGGGTGTGCCATTGATCGTGACTTTGCCGGAGATCGCCGTGCGTTTCGTAGGCTTCAGGAAGCCCTGATTGCGCAGCCAGTCGCGCAAGTGACCGCTCCAGGTGCCGAGCACGGGATCGCTGAGGAAAAGGCCGACACCGTGTGGGCCGGGGCGATAGCTGTGCAGCTCGGCAGGCACTTTGTTTTTCCGGCAGGCGAGATAAAAGGCGACGGAGTTCTCGGCGGGCACAGCGGTGTCTTCATCGGTCTGGAAAAGGAAGATCGGAGGTGTCTGGGGCGTCACGCGGCGCTCCGTGCTGACTTGTGCAGCGAGTTCGTCCGTGTTGTTCGGGCCGAGCAGGTTTTTGCGCGAGCCATCGTGACGATAGCTCTCGATCATCGAGATCACGGGATAGGTAGGGGCGGCGACATCAGGACGAGCACTGACCTGATCCACGGCATCGTTTGTCATGCCTGCGGGCTTTTCATCGAAGAGCGTAGCGGCCATGGAGGTGAGGTGACCACCCGCAGAGAAGCCGACGATGCCGATGCGGTTCGGGTCGATGCCATACTCCTTAGCATTCGCCCGCACATGGCGGATCGCGCGCTGCACATCCATGAGCTGGATCGGGTAGTGATACCCCTGACTGCCGAGGCGATAGTGCAGCACGAAAGCCGAGACGCCAAGCCCATTGAACCACTTGGCCACCTGCGTGCCCTCGTGATCCGCTGCAAGCCCGCCGTAGCCACCGCCAGGACACACGATGAATGCCGCGCCATTCGCCTTCTCCTTCGCCGCAGGCCAGATATAGACAAAGGGCTGATCTTTATCTTCCTGCCCCTTCGCCCCCGGCGCACCCTCCGGCCAGAGACGGACTTTAGCAGGCTCAGCCTGGGCGATGCCGAACAGGAGGGTGGCGACGAGGAGAAGAGAAATCTTGTTCATGGGTTGGGAAAGCTGTTAATCCTGTCCCACTCCACCCGTTCTTTCACCTCCCATGATCAGCCGCCGTCATTTTCTTTCCACCAGCCTCGGAGCGCTTTGCGTCTCCACACTGCCCGCCATTGAGCCCATTAACCGTGCTGGCAAAAGCCGCATGCAGCTCGGCGTGGCTGCTTACAGCTTCCGCGAATACTTCCAGTGGATGCGCGGCAAGGAGAACAAGCCGAAGGAAGGCCACAAACCCTGGAGCATCCTGGATTTCATCGATTGGTGCGCTGACAACAACGTCCCCGGCGCTGAGGTGACGAGCTACTTCTTCCCGCCGGATGTGGATGAGAAGTTCCTGCTCGAAGTGAAACGCCGCGCCTACCTGCGTGGCGTGCAGCTCGCTGGCACGGCGGTGGGCAATAACTTCGCCCTGCCGAAAGGCGAAAAGCTCAGCGCTGAGATCGCCGATGTGAAGCGGTGGATCGACTATTCCGCGATCATGAATGCGCCGCACATCCGCGTCTTTGCAGGTCCGCAGCCGAAGGATCTCAGCGAGGAGCAAGCGGTCGCCAATTGTCAGGAAGCTTATCAGGAATGCCTCGATTATGCCGCGAAGAAGGGCGTTTTCCTTGGGCTAGAAAACCACGGCGGCATCGTCGCCGAGCCGGACAACCTCATCAAGATGGTCAAAGCCGCCAACAGCCCATGGGCGGGCATCAATTGGGACAGCGGCAACTTCCACACCGAAGACCCCTATGGCGATCTCGCGAAGATCGCGCCCTACGCGATCAACGTGCAGCTCAAGATGGAGATGAGCTCCAAAGGCAGCAAGAAGGGCGAAGGCCAGCCTGCTGATGTGCCTCGTCTTTTGAAGATCCTCCGCGAAGCCAACTACCAGGGATGGTTCACGCTCGAGTATGAGGTGGCGAAAGATCCGTTCGCCGAAGTGCCGAAGATTTGCGACATGCTGCGCCCGCTGCTTGGCTAATCGTTCTCAATCATCCTTTTCTAGTTCCCCATGTCCACATCGTCCAAATTCACCACCACCACCTGGCTGATCATCGTCATCGCCAGCATCGGATTCCTTTTCGACACTTATGAGCTGCTGATGACGCCGCTGGTCGCGGCTCCGGCGATTGCTGAGTTGTTAAAAGTGCCGCTGAACAATCCGATGGTCACGGACTGGGTGGGCAAACTGCTTTGGATCGCGGCGCTTTGCGGTGGTGTGTTTGGTTTGCTCGGTGGCTGGTTGGTGGACCGCTTCGGGCGGAAGAAGATCATGGCGGCGAGTATCTTCCTTTACTCGCTCTCTCCTTTCTGCGCGGCGTTTGCGACCACTCTGCCGATGTTTGTCTTCTTCCGCAGCACGACCTTCATCGGTGTGTGCGTGGAGTTCGTGGCGGCGATCACTTGGCTGGCGGAAGTGTTTCCTGACAAGAAGGACAAAGAGAAATGGCTGGGCATCACGCAGGCCTTTGCTTCCCTCGGCGGTCTGTTGGTCACGGGCGTTAGTGTGTGGATCAGCAAGCATGGCGCAGATCTTCCTCATTGGGGCTTGCCACTTGGTCTCGGTGCCACGGACCCAGGCGCTTGGCGCTACACACTGATGACGGGCATCCTGCCTGCGATCCCCATCGCGCTGCTGCTGCCTTTTGTGCCGGAGAGCAAGGTTTGGCTGGAGCGTCGTGCGGCGGGATCGCTGAAGCGTCCGAGCTTTGGTGCGCTGTTTTCGCCTGAGCTACGTCGGGTTACGTTGGTCACTGCCGCGCTGTCGGCCTGTGCTTATGGGATCGCGTTTGGCGCACTCCAGGTGACGGTGGCGCGTGTGGCACCCGGACTGCCTGAACTCAAGGAAGAGTCGAAGGCCCTGGCTCCGCTACGGAAAGAGGCGGAAGGACTCAATCTCGAACTCAACAAGCTTGCAGCCACCGATCCGGCTCGCAAAGAAATGATTGGCAAGATCAAAGCGAACTTCGGCCAGCAAAAACCGCTGAACGACAAGGTAAAAGCGATGAGTGACAAGGTGCAGTTGCATCAGGAACTGGGCGGTCTCGTCGGGCGCATCCTGCTCGCGGTGCTGCTCATCTGGGGTATCAGCCGTGTGGCTCTTTTGAAAATCTTCCAGATCCCCGCGCTGGTGCTGCTACCACTGACTTACTTCAAACTCTTCGAGCAGGGTGGTCAGGCCTTCCTTTGGGCCTACGGAGTCTGTGGCTTGCTCACCGTCGCGCAGTTTAGCTACTTTGGTGAATACCTACCCAAGGTCTTCCCGATGCATCTTCGCGGTACAGGCGGCAGTTTCGCCACGAATGTCGGCGGTCGCATGATCGGCACCAGCATGGCCTTCCTGACGACGAGCTTTGTGGCTCCGATGATCGCTGGCAAAGGGCCGATGCTTCCGATGCACGTCGCCATGGCCGCAGGGTATGTCGGCACAGGCATCGCGGTGATCAGCTTCATCGTGGGCTTCCTGCTTCCTGAGCCGAAGAGCGAGGAGTAATGTAGAACGAGTTTTCAACTCGTAAGCTGGTGGGGCGGGTTTGTAACCCGCCCTTCTCTTTTTCCGCCGAGTTGAAAACTCGGCGCACCAGTTCAACGACTTTAAAAGTCGTTCTACGCCAGCATCGTCCCGACTTCCAACGCATGACCACGCAGAAAGTCAGCGGCGGGGAGGCGTTTGCCGCCTTCGGTTTGGACTTCTTCGAGCTTTAGCAAACCCGTGCCACAACTGACGATGAGGGCGACTTTGGGATCGGCGGAAATGATCGTACCTGACGTGGGGCAGGCATCGCCTTCGATGATTGAGGCGCGATGGATTTTCAGCGGCTTGCCATCGGGGAGCTGGCAGCTCGTGCCGGGCCAGGGATTGTAGGCGCGGATAAGCAGTTCGAGTTCGGTGGCGCTGCGGGTCCAGTCGAGGCGACCATCGTCACGCTTCAGCTTGCCGCAGTGAGTCGAGATCGAGTTGTCCTGCGGTGTGCGTGGCGGGTTGCCTGCGGCGATGAGATCGAGCGCTTTTTCGAGGCTCGCGGGGGCGGTGAGAGCGAGCTTGTCATGCAGAATGCCGCCAGTGTCGGTGGGCAGAACGGGCATGGCATCCATGAGCAGGATGTCGCCGGTATCGAGGCCCTCATCCATGAACATGATGGTCACGCCGGTCTCAGCATCGCCTTCGCGGATGGCGGCCTGGATGGGCGAGGCTCCGCGATGTTTCGGCAGGAGCGAGGCGTGGATGTTCAGGCAGGCCAGACGCGGCACATCGAGCACGCTTTTCGGCAAAATCTGCCCGTAAGCCACGACGACGGCGACATCCGCCTCGAAGGCTTTGAGTTCATCGACAATGTGTCGGATCTTCGGCGGCTGGAGAACGGTGAGACCCGCTGCGAGCGCACGCACTTTGACCTCGGGCGGTGTGAGCACGAGCTTGCGGCCAGCAGGCTTGTCCGGCTGCGTGATGACGCCGACGACTTCGTGCTTCGACATGCCCAACAGCCACTCCAGCGAGGGCAGGCCGATGTCTCCTGTGCCGATGAAAAGGATGCGCATGAACTAGATCTTCATCTTCTCGATGTCGCGCCAGGCATCCAGAGTCATGACGCCGGCGATGATGTCGTAGAGTACCTTGGCAGGAGGCTGGCTGGCATCGACGGGGCAGATGCGGTCGCCTGCGTAGTAGTCGAGGATCGGCTTCGTTTCGGCTTCATAGGTGGCGAAGCGTTGCTGAATCACGGTCTCGTTGGCGTCATCGAAGCGGTTGTCCTTCAGTGCACGCTTGCGCAGGCGTCGGGTGAGCTCCGTACGGTCGGGGCAACTGAGGTGGAAGACCTTCAGCACCTCGATATCCTTCTCCATGAGCTTGGCCTGCTCAACATTGCGTGGGATGCCATCGAGCACCAGGAAGTCGATCTCGGGTTTGAAGACGTGGCCATCGACGCGCTGATTGATGTTGGCGCGCCAGAGCTGGACGGTCAGATCGTCGGGCACGAGTTCGCCACGGCTAGAGTATTCGACGAACTTCTGCCCGAGCGCCGTACGTGTGTCGAGCGAGCGGAAAACATCGCCACAGGCGAGATGGTGAAAGCGTGGAATGGAACCCAGGACCTTGCCCTGCGTGCCTTTGCCACTGCCTGGGGCGCCGAGGATGAGAAGGGTGCGGAAGCGGGGTGTGTCAGACATGATGTCTTGGTTTTAGCACGTCACAGAGTCGTCACAAGCCGCGCTTGGGGCGAGTTTCGGCCTTATTGTTACCCGAGCAGCGCGAATGCGGTGTCTCGCACGGCTTCAAAGGGCAACTTGTTTAAATCTCCGCCAGGTGCCCGAATGACGCGGACGCTGGACTGTGGTGGAGCCCAAGTAGCCGGATCGGTGTGGCCGAAAAGTAGCAGGCTGGGAACTCCGCAGGCCGAAGCGAGATGCGAGATGCCGCTGTCATGGCCGAGGAAGAGATCGCAGGTGCTGAGGTGGTCGGCGAGATGAGTTAGAGGAAGGCCATGCCAGCGGGTGAATGGCAGATCCTGTGGCACTGTACCGCGCTCGGCTTCCGCTTCGCCGGAGATGAAGACGATCTCCATGTCTGGATATGTGGCTTTGATTTCTACTGCCAGTTTCTGCCAACCAATGGCGGGCCAGTTTTTTGTCAGGGAGCCGCTGCCGGGATGGATGGCGATGCGCTTTGTCGTGGTCGGTGGCTTGGTTTGTTGGAGCAGAGGTTGTCTCCAGGCAGGTTCTTCGAGAAACATGGCGAGTCGCTCCAGAGGTCGGGCGAGTTGCTGGGAAGCGTGACCTTGGCCGACGATGACTCGATGCGGGCATTCGATGAGTGTTTTCACCCCGAGTTTCTCCATGTTTTCCCTCAAGATGGCATCGGGATCGAAGAGGTAGCTGACGATGAGATTGAAGCTGCGCATGTCGTCTGCCAGCGCGGGGTCGATCTGGGCGTTCTTGGCGTAGAATTGAGCCATGCGCAGGTCGCCGAGCGGGCGGGTGGCATCGGCAATACCGGCTTTCACCGCGAGATCGGCGATGCCGGAGTAGCCCATGACCTCGAGATGAGCCTGCGGGATGTTTTGCCGCAGCAGACCGATCGCCGGCAGCGTGAGGATGAAGTCGCCGATGGCACCGCCACGGATCACAAGCACGCGCGGTCGTGCGGAGTCCATGCTCAGTAGGTCGTCACGGCCAGCACGAGAAGTGCCGCGCCGTAGGCCACGCCGGACCAGATGGCGAGACTCCAGCGGCCTTCTTTGGCGAGTAGCCAGCCGATCCAGTCACGCATCAGGTAGGGCATGCCGATGAAGTACATGCCCACGATGATCCAGACATAGGCCAGTGTGGGCAGGAGCAGTCGGGTGAGCTGAGGCTGGAGGAAGGCGGAAGCCAGTACGGGGCCAGCGAGCAGCAGCATGAGGCATCCGAGGGCGCGCACGGAGAGGAATTCCTTCACATAGACCAGCACGGCGACGAAGCCGATGGGCACCAGTGTGAGGAACCATTTCCGCAGGAAGAAAAACTCACCCATGTCCATGTTTGCCAGCACGATCATGCCCCAGATGAAGTCGATGGTCAGCAGTAGCGCTCCGTAGCTATAATGGCGGGGGAAGGCACGCAAGAAGGCCTTGGTTTTGTCCGCGTTTTTCCAGGCCCAAAGGTGGGAGGCGAGCAGGGCCAGACCGATTACAATGCCCACGGGCTTCATCGGTAGGCCGCCGGTGGGGGCCAGATGGTAGAGGTAGTCGTGGAGGTCTTTAAACATGCGGTTCGGGGGCGGGGCGGCGCGCAGACTGGCGCAGGCAGACGAGTTGCGCAAACGGGTTTGAGGTTGCCCCGCCAGCAGCCCACGGCTACCTCGGACCATGAAGTTTTCTGAGACAGCCGCTTGGTATGTCATCCACTCAAAGCCGAAGTGCGAGCACCTCGCCGCTGGGCTGATGCTCGGCCTGCCGGACGTGGAGACCTACTGCCCGCGCATCAAATTTCAGCGCAATACCCAGCGTGGGAAGGTGTGGTTCATCGAGGCGCTGTTTCCGAGTTACTTTTTTGCCCGATTCGTCCCGGCAAACTCGATCCGTGCGGTGAAGCACTCGCAGAACGTGATTCGCATCGTCGATTTCGGCGGGCAGATGACGCCAGTTCCGGACTCGGTGATCCAAACGATCCGCGAGGAGATGGACGGGCAGATCATCAAGGAGATCCACATCGGCGTGAAGGTGGGTGACACGGTGGAGCTGACCGAGGGGCCGATGCGCGGGCTGAAGGGGATCGTGAACAGCATCCGCAACGGCGATGACCGCGTGAAGATCCTCATGGAGTTCCTCGGGCGGGAAAGTCTCGTCGAGGTGAAGTCCTCGCACATTCTGACTGAACAGACGCCGCGCGAGGCGATGGCAGAGCGTTAAAGGTTACGCCTTCGGCGGCCCGGCATTGTCCCAGGCATCGTCGTTGCCGAGGTGCTGACGCTTCATGTCCTGCTGCAGTAGGGCCTCGAAGTTCTTCAGATGCTGCCGGGCGATGGAGATGTAGGCGTCCTGGTCGTCCGTGTGATGTTTTGCCAGCTCGCGCACACTCTCTTCTTCGTAGCAGCGGAAGACTTGCGTGGCCCGCACTGCCCGATGTGCACGATAGCCGAGCGCGCGGAGTACGTCCGTGCCGAGATCGAGCGCGCTGCCGAGGGTGTCGCGGCGGAAGTCGTGCACGCTGCGTTTGATCAGCTCGTAGGCATGGCTGCGGTTCACCGCACGCGCGAGGATGCGCAGATGGGGAAACTCGTGCTGGACGAGGTCAATGATCTCCAGGCTCTTCGCTTCGTCATCGATGGCGCATATGAAAATCTTGGCTTTTTCCGCGCCAGCCGCAGCGAGCAGGTCGGCGCGGGAGGCATCGCCATAAAAGGACTTCATGCCGAAGCGCCCGAGCAGCTCGACTTGATCGGGATCGTTGTCCAAAACGGTCACGCCAAAGCCATTCGCCTCCAGCAAACGACCCACGATGTGCCCGAAGCGTCCGAAGCCTGCGAGGATCACAGGATCATCGTGGCTCTCGACCTCGTCGTGCTCGCGCGCTGGTTTCAGTTTGGCAAAGCGCGGCTGGATGACGCGATCATTGAGGATCAGCAGCAGCGGCGTCAAAGCCATGCTGAGGGCGATGGCGGCACCGAGCGGCCCGGCGATGTCCGTTTTCAAAAGCTGCTGCTGACCCGCCATGCCGAGCAGCACGAAGCAAAACTCACCGCCCTGAGCCAGGGCACAGGCGAACAAAAAGGACGAGCCTCCGCCGAGGCGAAACAAGCCACCGATACCGAGCAGCACGGCGAACTTCAGCGCGATCAATCCCAGCGTGAGTGCGGCGATGAGACCTGGCTTTGCCGCCACGAGCCCGAGATCAAGCCCTGCGCCCACCGCGATGAAGAATAGCCCGAGCAGCAGTCCTTTGAAGGGCTCCACATCGGCTTCGAGCTGATGGCGATACTCGCTCTCCGCCAGCACGACTCCGGCGATGAAGGTGCCCAGTGCTGCTGACAACCCGACGAGGTTCATGAGATAGGCCACACCCGCGACGACGAGCAGCGCCACGGCGGTGAAAAGCTCGCGAAGCTTTGCCGCAGCCACGAAGCGGAAGACATACTTCAGCAGGTAATGCGCCACGAAGACCACGGCCACGACGGCCCCGAGCGTGATTAGGGTCTGCGCCCAGTGTGGCAGATGGGCGAGCGCGGACTCGTGCCCATGAGCCTCGCCTTTACCTGCCGCTCTACCATTCGACTGAGCCAGCCAAGGGAGCACTGCCAGGATGGGGATGACGGCGATGTCCTGAAACAACAGCACCGAAAAACAGGCCTGACCTCCGCGAGTGTTCAGCACGCCGCGCTCGGCCAGGGATTGGATGACGATGGCGGTCGAGGACATCGACAAAATGAGCCCAATCGTGAGCGCTACGGGCCACGTTTGTCCGAAGAGCATCGCCACACCCATCACCGCAGCCGTGGTGCCGATGACCTGCGCGCTGCCTGTGCCGAGGATGGGTCCGCGAAGCCTCCAAAGTAGGCTGGGCCGCAGTTCCAATCCGACGACAAAGAGCATCATCACCACGCCGAATTCCGCGAAGTGCTGCACGTCTTCCACCTGCCCGACGAGGTTCAGCAGCGACGGCCCGATGACGATGCCTGCGATCAGATATCCGAGCACGGAGCCGAGCCCGAGCCTCTTCGCCACCGGCACAGCGATCACCGCCGCCAGGAGGTAGATGACGGCTTGGAAGAGGAAGTCGGAGGTCATGCCATGAGTTGTTGGATGCGCTGGCGATAGCTTGCCGCCGCAGTTTCGACATCGGCTGGCTTTAGAAGATTGACGCCGTGCAGAATGAAGGGCTCCAGATACTCCATGCCGCAGAGATTGGCTGTTTGCTCCATGGGAGCGAGCAGCTCGCGCATGGTGAAGCGGTTGTAACCGTCCGCTTGGTAGGCTTCCGCAGGCCCGCCGGTGGTGAGGGCGCTCATGACTTTCTTGCCGTGCAGTGCGCGACCTTCATCGCCATAGGCGAAGCCATATTCGAGCACGACATCCATCCATTCCTTCAGCAGCGCCGGAGTCGAATACCAGTAAAACGGATGCTGCCAGACGATGACGTCGTGTTTCAAAAGCAGCTCCTGCTCTGTGGCGACATCGATGTGCAGATCAGGATAGAGTTCGTAAAGGTCGTGGAAGGTCACGCCTTCGAGATCACGCACAGCCTCCATCATCGCCAGATTCATCCGCGAGCGATGCAGCGCGGGATGGGCGAAGAGGATCAGGACTCGACTAGGCATGACCGTTTATTTAGACCATCATTCATGCCATGTCCGGGCCACACGCTCGATAGCCGTGGCCTTGCCGGTAGTGGGGTCGATGGTGACGAGCACGCCGTTGATGCGGACGGCACCTTTGCCGACGCCAAATTTGGCGGGCAGGGCGGTGTGGAAGCGCTCCAGCACAGGCTCGATTTCACTGCCGATGACGGATTCCATGGGGCCGCACATGCCGGCATCGGACTGGAAGGCGGTGCCCTTCGGCAGCACGCGTTCGTCAGCGGTGGGGACGTGGGTGTGAGTGCCTACGACGGCGGAAACCAACCCGTCGAGATGCCAGCCCATAGCGACTTTTTCACTCGTAGCCTCGGCGTGGAAGTCCACGAAGATGATCGGCGTCTCCTGGCGCATTTCTTCGACGGCTTTGGAGATGGCGGGGAAGGGGTTCTCCATGCCTTCCTTCATGAAAACGCGGCCCTGGAGATTGATGACGCCGACTTTGCCCTTCTTGGTCTCCAGCACGACACTGCCCTGGCCAGGAGGATTGCCGGGATAGTTGATCGGGCGCAGCAGGCGGGGCTCATCGATCATGAAGGGAACGATCTCGCGCTGGTCCCAGATGTGGTCGCCCGTAGTCACGACGGCGGCGCCAGCACGCATGAGACCGATGGCGATCTTCGGCGTGATGCCCCGGCCACCGGCGGCGTTTTCCCCATTCACGATGGCGAAGTCCACCTTCAGTTCCTCCTTTAAAACGGGAAGCAAAGTCGCCACAGCCTTGCGGCCGGGCTCGCCCACGACATCGCCCAAAAAGAGGATGCGGAGCGTATCGGGGGCGGAATCAGCAGGGGCGTCGGCTTCGATGGACATGCGCCCATAGGAGCCGGGGCGGAGCCTGGTGGCAAGCAGGGAGAGCTATCGGGCCGATGATCAGCCTGCCTTGCCGGGCAGTTCGACGAGCATCTGGGCGTTGCTGGGGTAGCGTTCGCAGAGGGTGAGCACGCGCTGGATGGCATCCACGGGCTTGCCGCCAGCGAGGCCGCGGCGGAGCATGTTGATCTTTTCCATCTGGAAGGGCGGCAGGAGCAGCTCTTCACGACGGGTGCCGGATTTGGCGATGTTCACGGCAGGGTAATAGTATTGCTCGGCGAGCTTGCGATCGAGAACGAGCTCCATGTTTCCAGTGCCTTTGAACTCGAGGAAGATGACGTCATCCATGCGGCTGCCGGTCTCGATGAGCGCGGTGGCGAGGATGGTGAGGCTGCCTGCGCCGCGGGTGTTGCGCGCTGCGGCGAAGAGCCGACGCGGGATCTCCATGGCACCGACGCCCATGCCGCCGCTGCCGGTAGCACCGCCGGATTTGGCATTGTTAAAGGCGCGGGCGAGACGGGTGATGCTGTCCAGAAGCATGAAGACGTGATCTCCGGCTTCCACGAGGCGCTTGGCGCGCTCGATGGCAAAGCTGGCGATGCGGGTGTGGCTCTTGATGTCCTGGTCATTCGAGCTGGCGTAGATCTCGGCGTTCGGGAAGACGCGCTTGAACTCGGTGACTTCTTCAGGCCGCTCATCGACGAGCAGGATCATGAGGTGCATGCCGGGATGGTTGTGCACGACGGCTTCGGCAATGTGCTGGAGCAACGTGGTCTTGCCGGTGCGCGGCGGGGCCACGATGAGCCCACGCTGGCCACGACCGACGGGCGTGAACATGTCGATCACACGTGTGGTGGCACGCTCCTTGGTGGTTTCAAAGCTGAGGCGCTTGTTAGGATTGATGGCCTTGAGTTCCTCGAACAAGGGCAGGTCGCGCACGGATTCGGGGACGCGGCCATTGACCTCGCTGATGCTGGTGACTTGGAGTCCACGTGAGCCCTTCTGGGCGATGCCTTTGATGAGCATGCCTTCACGCAGGCCGATCTGGCGGATGGTGTCGGCGTGGACAAAGGCATCAAGCGGATGCTGCGCAAACATGCGCTCTCTCATGCGCAGGAAGCCTTGTCCTTTGAGGTTCAGTTCTAGCACGCCTTCGACAGGCTCAGGCGGGCCGAGAAGGGTCTCGGGTGCCATGGGCTGGTCGTCGTCATGGGACTGCTGCTGATACCTGCCGTTGCCATGCTGCTGGCCACGGGAGGGTTGGTGATCGCGCTGCTGATATTCACGAGGCTGCTGGTGCTCGCGAGGTTGTGGATGCTCACGCTGTGGTTGCTGTTCGCGAGCTTGATAGTTGCCGTTGTTTCCACCTTCACTCTGGTGACCACCGCCGCCTTGCTGGGCGAGACGACGGGCGATTTTTTCGGCCTTGAAGCGTTCGCGGCGTTCTTTCCAGCGTTCCCAGCGGGTCTTTTTGCGCTGGCCTTCGCCGGTTGGCGCACCTGGGGCAGAGACTTCTTCGGGGCCTTCGGCATCAGCAGCGTCATCGGACTCGGAGTCTTCGGGTGATGCTGGTGCGGGAAGTGGAGCTTCAGGGGCGGGGACCGCAGCTATGGGCGTTGGAGCAGGTGCCGGAGATGGTTCCGGGGTTGGCGTAGGTGCGGGGACTTCTACCGGAGCAGCAGCAGCTGGCTCAACGCTGGTGTGGGTCGCGGCGACGGGTTCCTGCATTTTTTCCAGGATCTCGGCGGCCTTTTTTTGTAGGGCGGTTTTCCGCTCTTTTTTCACCGGCACTTTGACGGGAGCTAGTTCAGGAGCGGTGGGGAGATCAAGCGGCAGTTCGACTTCAACAAGTTCGACTTCGGCGACTTTTTTGGCCGGTGCTTTTTTGGCCGGTGCTTTTTTCACGGCTGGCTTTTTGACAGCTGCTTTTTTGGCCGGGACTTTTTTCACGGCTGGCTTTTTTGCAGCGGCTTTTTTCTTCGGTTTGTCCTCGGGCGGGAGTTCGTCGCTCATGGGAGTGGGTGGGGGAAGGGGTTACTCGAGCGAGTCGGCGATGCTGTCGTCGATCTCGAAGTTGGAGTGGACGTTCTGGGTGTCATCATAGTCGTCGAGGAGGTCGTAGAGTTTGATGACGGTCTTCGCGGTTTCGATGTCGGTGAGGACGATGGGCGTGTTCGCCTTGTAGATGAGCTTGGGTGAGTTGGCGGTGATGCCTTTTTCACGGAGTGCGCCGACGACTTGGAAGAGCTGATCTGTGGCGGTGTAGATGCTCCATTCATCGCCTTCATCCTGCACATCATCCGCACCAGTTTCGAGGGCGAGCTCCATGGCGGCATCTTCGGTGAGATTGCCTTTATCGAATCGGAGTTCGCCCTTGCGGGTGAACTGGTAGGCCACGCTGCCAGCATCGGCAAAGGTGCCGCCGTTTTTGGAAAGCAGGACGCGTAGGTCATTGGCGACCCGGTTGCGGTTGTCCGTCACGACTTCGACCATGAAGGCGACTCCGCCGGGGCCATAGCTTTCATAGGTGATTTCTTCGATGGTCGCGCCGCCGAGCTCTCCGGCGCCTTTCTTGATGGCACGCTCGATATTGTCATTTGGGACATTGGCAGCCTTTGCGGCGATGACGGCGCTGCGGAGGCGGGCATTGAGGTCGGTGCTTCCCCCGCCGTGCTTCGCGGCGATGGTGATTTCCTTGGACATCTTCGAGAAGACGCCGCCACGTTTGGCGTCGATCACAGCCTTGGTGCGCTTGATCTTGGACCACTTATTGTGACCTGCCATGATGCTTTGCTTGAGAGTTGGTGAGGGGGGTGAAACCGATCTAAGGTGATCCACACGGTAAAGCGGGAGTTCCCTGGTTTTGGGATCGGGGGTTGCGAATGAAAATGACGTAGCGGCCTTGCCGCGGTCTCCGCTCATTCCAAGCCGGGGGGCCTGACGCAGAATGAGGTTTCGTGAGGATTGCCACCTTCAGAAACCACAACTCCAATCAACGGAGCGGACACCAGAGGTTCGCCTCGCTGAGGCGAACCGTGAACAGCCAGAGTCTGCGGGATGGCAGGCAGGCTTGCAAGGTGTTTTTTGTGTGTCGCCGAATGTGCGGGTGATCCCGCACATTTCAGCCTTTCACCGTGTAGCGCAGAACGCTGGCGAGCTTCGTGCGCATGTCTTTACGATCGACGATCATGTCCACAAGGCCGTGCTGCATCATGAACTCGGCAGTCTGGAATCCAGGGGGGAGATCGGCGTGCGTCGTCTCTTTCACCACGCGTGGACCGGCAAAGCCGATCATGCACTTCGGCTCCGCGATGATGACGTCTCCCAGTGTGGCAAAGCTGGCAGTGACACCACCCGTGGTCGGATGCGTGAGCACCGAGATGTAGGGCAGGCGAGCCTCGGCATGACGCGCAAGAGCACCACTCGTCTTTGCCATCTGCATGAGGCTGAGAATGCCTTCGTGCATGCGGGCACCACCGGAGGCTGAGAAGACGATGACGGGTTTTCTTTCCGCTGTGGCAGCTTCGATGGCGCGGGTGATTTTTTCACCGACCACGCTGCCCATGCTGGCGCCGAGGAAGCGGAAGTCCATGACGGCGAGCAGGACAGGGAGGGTCTCGATGTTGGCACGACCCGTGACCACAGCCTCCTTCAGGCCGGTCTTGGCCTGATAGGCTTTCACTTTGTCCACGTAACCTTTGAAGCCGAGGGCATCCACCGAGTCGAGCTGGAGATCCATTTCTTCAAAGGTGCCTTCATCCACGAGACTGGCGATGCGCTCGCCGCTGCTGATGGTGAAGTGGTAGCTGCAATGCGTGCATACGCGGAGGTTCTTGGCCAGAGCCTGCTCGAAGAGGCTTTCATTGCAGGACGGACACTTGGTCCACAGGCCTTCCGGCATGTCCTTTTTCTTTTCACCGAGTTCGTTGACGGAGCGCTTTTTAAAAAATCCCATGATTGTGATGTGTGTGGCCCGATTCCATGGACCGCCGACCCCGAACTCCGCAGACTGGCAAACCGCCGGAGCACCGGAGCACCCGCCCGGCTGAGGTAAACGGCCCGGTCAGAGCCGGACGCGAGACAGAGACTAGCCACGCGCAGCGGTGATGACCACCACTTTTTCTGCCCCGGCCTCTCGTTTCAGCACCTTCGCGCACTCGTGGGCCGTGGCACCGGTGGTCAGCACGTCGTCCACGAGCAGCACTTTTTTCCCACGGATGTCCAGTCGCCGCCAGCCAGGGAGGGGGAAAGAGCGCCGCAGGGCGAAGACTCCGCGCAGGTTCTCCAGACGTTCATGTCGGTTCAGTCTCGCCTGCGTGGAGGTGAGCCGTTTCCGCCGGATGATTTGCGCGGTTGGGATGCCGGTGCGTGCGGAGAGTTCCCGGCAGAGTTCCCAGCTTTGATTGAACCCCCGCCGCATCTCCCGCAGCCAGTGCAGTGGCACAGGCACCAGCACCCAGGCCGAGAGGTCTTCTGGCGCGAGGCGCGGTTCTGACAGGGTATGGATCAGTGCATCTGCCAGGACTCCGCGCAGCGTCAGATCACCACTGTATTTGAAATGATGAACCAACTCCCTGAGAGGGCCAGCCGCCTTGAATCCTGAAATGGCAAAGTCGAAGGCCATCCTTCGCCCATCGCAGTTGGAGCATTTGAAAGCACGCTCCATCGCTCCAGCAAAGGCCTCCCCACAAACCGAGCAGTAGGGTGGTTCGATGGCAGTGAGTTCTTCGAGGCACGGAGTGCAAAGCCAGTCCGCCAATCCCGAGAGTTGTTCGAATGCCGTCAGCCCGGCCTGACAGGCGCGGCATGTGCGCGGGTAAACGAGGTTCAGTGTTCCCTCCCCGAGGCGCGCCCAAGTCTGCTGCGAAGCAGATCTCAGTGGCGGGCCGGGGTAAGACATAGAGCAGCTATTTTATCCCAGACATCGGCCGAGATGGCGAGCTTTCTCTTTTTGGTTCAGCGACTACTGGTCAAAAGGCAGGAGCCCCGCACCACCCTCAACCGCTTGGCAGCCTGCTGAGGATCAGGCCGCAGTGGGTGTGGGGAAAGCCAGCTCTTGAGATATTTCGCCACTTAGGAGCCCGGGGCCATCGCGCGCGGCGAACGATGCCAAGCCGCACCACTTTGCCCCGGTGTGAATGGCTTCCATGAGCATTGGTAACCAACGGTCTAGAATGAGGCGTTTTGCACGGAACGCCTGGCTGGGAGGGGGGAGCGCTTAAATGCGTTGTTCTTAAGGCCTCCGGCAGAAAAAACAGCGCCGAACGGTAGCCGTTTGGTCGGCTGGTATTTTCAGATGAGCCAAACGGTTACAGTGAGGTTCTTGGTTTTGACTTTGAATGAACGGTGGGCGGGTCGCGAACAGGATGCATGCGGTCACTTGCGCGATGGCTCGATACGCGGATCAGGTGCGCCGAGCAGCACCCAGGTTTCCAGCAGAGCGATCTCGATGGGCGGGAGCTTTTTCTTCGGTGGCATGGCGCTGTCGGAATCGAGATGACGGATGGCTTGGATGAGCGGGCTGTTCTTCAAATCGCCGGGCTTCACCGCCGGGCCGTTTTCACCACCCGTTTGCCATCCAATCTTGGAATCCAGGAACAACTCGCCCTCGGCCTCATGTTCACGCGAATGGCACTCGTAGCAGCGGGTCTGGAGGATTGGAAGTATCTGTGCTCGGAAGAACTGATCCGGCTCATAGGAGGACTTGCTCTCCTCACCGGCAAAGAGGTTTGCCAGTGTCGTCAGTGCGATCAGGGGAAACGCGAACAGCCTCATGCAAATGATTACGAAGTCATGTCTAGCGCAGTTGCTGCGGATCTTGTCCGATTGAGGGCTGCCTTTGCCTCTCCTCTCGTCTGCGGCCCAAACGATGAACCAGCGCCTGGCATCCATTGGAATCAGGCCTGGCACTTATGTCTGCATAACTGCCGGTGGAAAAACCTCCCAAGCTGGCCGAGGCAACCAAACACGCACATGTACGCCGCCGGCCCCAAAAATCCCCTCCATGGCATCACTCTCGAAAAGATGCTCAATCAGCTCGTGGAGCACTATGGCTGGGAGATGCTGGGCCAGATGATCAAGATCAACTGCTTCAACTTCCACCCGAGCATCAAGTCCAGCCTGGTCTTCCTGCGCAAGACGCCCTGGGCACGCACGAAGGTGGAAGAGCTTTACATTGATTCGCTTCCCGACATGCAGCCCAAGGTGGAATCCGCCGAAGCTGCGCCTGCCGAGCCATCAACTCCGGTGCAGGGCGCCGATCTCGATATTGGCCTGCCGGAGACGTGATGAGATCTCCTTCATGAGGGCTTGAAGCAGCTTGATCTTAAGGTGCGGCAGCGCGTCTGCCAGTGCAGTAAACCAAGTTCGGGTGATGACGAGGCATTCCACCTTGTCCATCGCCACCACATCTGCCGAGCGTGGGGAGCCGTCTAGGAAAGCCATCTCTCCAGCCGTCATGCCTGCGGCCAAGACATCCACACGGCGGTGCAGCCCACCCTCTTCACGGATCTGCACCTCCACATTCCCCTCAATGATGACAAACATCTCGTCGGAGCTTTCCCCCGCCGTGATCAGCGACTCTCCAAGCTGGAAGGATCGTCGCGGCAGATCACGCTCCAGGATGCGGATCTCTCCCGGCGTGCAGGTTTGAAAGACGGGACACTCCTCCAGCCCCAGCGCACGCACTGGACGCCAGGAGGCCCCGGTCACGGACATCAGCAGCGAATCCTCGCTGGTTTCCAAAGCGGCGTCCACCGTGGCAAAAATGGCGTTCGCCGGAATGCCTGCCTCGCTTAGTCGAGGGGTCAGTTTTCCAGGCTGGCAGATGATCACCTGCACCCCCTGCCGATCCAGACGCGAACGCAGATCAGCCAGTAATTTCAGGCTCACCGTGTTCGCTGTGACCACCGCACGCAGGTCGAAAATCACATGCAGGCAGCCAGCATTCGCGAGCTGGAAGACCTGCCTGACCACCGGCTCAAAGGTGGTGAAAATCAGCCCACCCTGCAGTTCCAGCACCTGGATGCGCACCCCGTGCGTCTTCAGCGTTTCCCGTGAAGGATAAGGCAATCGCCGCCGCGCCGTGACTTCCCCGCCATGATAGGAAAGCCTCACTGCTGTGCGCGGCGTCGCCGTCGGATTCATCATGTGCAGGGCGAGCTCCCTTGAGAGATCCATGCACACCTTGATCCCGCGCAGGCTATTACCCTGCGGGTCGAGAGCGGGTGAAAACACACCGATCCCGAGCTGTCCGGGCAGCACGGCGAGGATGCCTCCACCGACACCACTTTTCGCCGGCAACCCCACGCGGTAGATCCACTCGCCCGACCAGTCATACATGCCGCAGGTGGCCATCACGCCGAGCACATTATCAACATACTGGGAGGCAATGGCGCGCTTCCGCGTCAGTGGCTGCACACCTTGATTTGCCAGCGTCGCGCCCATGAGCGCCAGATCGCGGCAGGTCACACGGATGGAGCACTGCTGGAAATAAGTCTCCAGCGTCTCATGCGGATCTTCATCCACGATGCCGAAGTTCCTCAGCAGCCAGCCGATGGCGCGATTGCGATGTCCCGTCTCGCTCTCGCTACGATACACCACCTCATCAATGTCCAGATCCCGGCCAGCGAAGCCGCCAAGATACGCCAGCAGCCTTTCGAAGCGTGACTTGCCATCCTTCGGCAAAACCTGACCGCAGGTGGCGATGGCTCCTGCATTGATCATCGGATTGAAAGGCGCGCCCGTGCCTTCCTTCAAGCTGATCGCATTGAAAGCTTCCCCCGATGGCTCCACGCCGATGCGCTTCAGCACATGCTCCTCACCTCGGTCCTCCAGCGCGAGACCGTAGGCCAGCGCCTTTGAGATGGATTGAATCGTGAAGAGTTGTCTCGTGTCCCCCACCTCATAAACATGGCCGTCGCGAGTGGCGATGCAGATGCCGAACCACTTGGGATCGGCTTTGGACAGTTCGGGGATGTAGTCGGCGACATGACCCTCCATGACCGGCGCGTAGCGGGCATGGAGCGTCTCTAGGTACTCTTGGATGGGAGAGAGCATCCCCCCTGCCTAAGCAGGGATGGTGCCGGGTGACTCTTTATTTTGTCCCCCTGCCCGATCCGCCACAAAGATCGTGTGCGAGCAGCGCTTCGCCTGCGGGTAGGCTTTGCACGGCACGACCGTGACTTTAAAGCCTGCTTTCACCAGCTTCTTCTCGAAGCGCTGGTCCGAGCTCGCCGACCAGAAAGTCACCCGCGCGCCCGGCTTCAGCGCCCGGATGATCGCCACGAAACCCTGCGCCTGATACAGCCGTTCATTGCCATCCTGCACCATCGCGATGGGGCCATTGTCCACATCCAGGATGATCGCATCGTAGTGCCCCTTCGGCGCATCTGTGATGGTTTGATACACATCTCCCACGATCACCTTCACACGAGGATCATCCAGCAGAGCGCCGTTCACCTCCCGCAGATACTCGCGGTTCCAGTCCACGATCTCCGGCAGCAGCTCCGCTACCTCCACGATGGCATCCGCGCCCACCATTTCCAAAACCCGCCGCAGCGTGAAGCCCAGCCCCAGCCCGCCGATCAGCACCCGCATCCCCGGCTGCTCCACCACCCGCGCACAAGCCAGCTCCGCCAGCACCTTCTCCGACTCATTGGCGTTCGTGCCCATGAGCGGCTGCCGGTCCACCCGGATGTAAAAGTGCGTGTCATGCGAGTGCAGCGTCATCTCTGCACCCTCGGGAGTGCGGGCCGAGGCCAGTTGGAGGAAAGGTTTCAAAGTCCGCCGCACATCGTCTGAAATGTCGCAGCACGCATCTTGAAAAGATTCGCGCACTCCCCATACTCGCACGAACAGCACTCATCGATCTCACGCCACGCCATGCTTTCCTTCCTGAAAATCCGTAACCTTGCCCTCGTGGAAGATGTGACTTGGGAGCTGGCTCCGGGGCTCGTCGGCGTGACCGGGGAGACCGGCGCGGGCAAGTCCATCATCGTCGGCGCGCTCAAACTTATCCTCGGGGAGCGCGCGGACCGCAGCCTCATCCGCACCGGACAGGACACCTGCACCGTGGAGGCCAGCTTTCATCTCAAAGACAGCCGTGCCGTGGATGCCGTGCTCGATGAAGCGGGTCTGGAGCCCTGCCAGGACGGCGAGTTGCTCATCAAACGCGCCGTCAGCGCCGGCGGGGCAAACAAGCAGTTCGTGAACTGCTCCCCCGTCACCATCCAGGTGCTCAAATCCCTCGGCGAGCTGCTCGTCGATCTCCACGGACCGCACGATCACCAGTCTCTGAACTCTCAGGAACGCCAGCTCGAGATGCTCGACAAGGCCGCCGGGCTGGAAGAGACGCTCGCCACCTATCAGGAAGCGTGGAAGCAATGGCGCGCTGCCGTGACCGAGCTCGAAGACCTCGAAAACAGCGAGCGCGCCGGCACCCAGCAGCTCGACATGCTGAAGTTCCAGGTCAACGAGATCGCCGCCGCCAACCTCAAGCCCGGCGAGGAAGAAGAGATAGAGTCACGCCACCGCATCGCCGCCAATGGAGCGCGCCTTGCCGAGCTGTGCGGAACCATCACCAGTCGCCTCAGTGGCGACGAAGGCGGCGTGCTCGATGCCCTGCGCGAGATCGGCCGCAGCATCCACGATCTCGAAAAGATCGACCCCGCCTCTGCGAAGATGTTCGAGGGCTTCCAGTCCGCGCTCATCGAACTCACCGACCTCGAAAGCAGCGTCCAGGATTACGCCGACGACCTCGAGATCGACCCCGCCGAACTCGCGCAGCTCGACCAGCGCATCCACACCATCCAGACGCTCAAACGCAAATACGGCTCCACCGTGCAGGCCATCCTCGACTTCCTCGTCGAAGCCGAGGCCAAGCTCAGCAAGATCGAGAATCGTGGTGAAGAGCTGGAGCGACTGGGCAAGCTCGTCAAAGACCGCCGCACGCAGGTGGACAAGCTCGGCAAACAGCTCAGCGAAAAGCGTGGCAAAGCCGCCCCGAAGCTCGCCAAAGAAGTCGCCAACCACCTCGCCGACCTCGGCTTCAAGCGAAGCGTCTTCGAAGCCCAGCTCGCCCAGCTCGGCGAACCCGCGCGTCACGGCTTCGAAGAAGTCGATTTCCAGTTCGCCCCCAACCCCGGCGAGCCTTTGAAGCCACTGCGCCTCACCGCCAGCTCGGGCGAAATGTCCCGCGTCCTGCTCGCCGTGAAGAGCGCGCTCGCGAAGCAGGACAGCGTCGGCCTACTCGTCTTCGATGAGATCGACGCCAACGTCGGCGGCAACATCGCCGAAGCCGTGGGCCGCAAGATGGCCTCACTCGGAGCCACGCATCAGGTCATCGCCATCACCCACTTCCCGCAGGTCGCGTCCCTGGCGCAGAGCCACTTCGTCGTCACCAAAGACATCATCGGCGACCGCACCAAATCCACCATCCGCGAGATCGCCGACGAAGAGCGCATCGAAGAACTCGCCCGCATGCTCGGCGGCAAGATCGAATCCGCCCGAGAGCATGCGCGTGGCCTGCTGGCCGGGGCATGAAATTCTTTTCACCCGATCTATGGGATTAGATTCTGTCGAGCTCGTGCTGGACTTTGAAGCCACCTTTCAGATTGAGATCCCTGACCGTGAAGCTGAGAAAATGCTGACACCAGCTCATGTGATCGACTTCATCTGCCGAGAGCTTGCCAT
>JBILPY010000053.1:0-14120 GCA_044373575.1 Prosthecobacter sp.
CGGCCTCACCGATCAAGGCACGCCCAAAGACGGTTCGTCTGCCGCGAGCAATGCCAATATGGAGGTCTTCTTCCATAAGATCCGTGACGGCAAATACATCCCCCGCGCGGTGCTTGTGGACCTCGAACCCGGCGTCATTGCACGCATCGAGAGCGGAGATATGTCCCAGCTCTTCGATGAAAGCAGCATCGTTCGCAAAATCCCCGGTGCCGCGAACAACTGGGCGCGCGGCTACAACGTTGAAGGTGAGCGTGTCATCGATCAGGTGATGAACGTCATCGACAATGCCGTCGAAAAAACCAAGGGGCTTCAGGGCTTCCTACTCACTCATTCCATCGGTGGTGGTTCCGGCTCCGGACTTGGCTCGCTCATTCTTGAGCGCCTGCGCCAGGCCTATCCGAAGAAGCGCATCTTCACCTTCTCAGTCGCCCCTTCGCCGGTTATCTCCGACTCCGCCGTCGAGCCCTACAACGCCATCTTGACGCTCCAGCGTATCCTTGACCACGCGGATGGTGCCGTCATTCTCGACAACGAAGCTCTCTTCCGCATCGCCAAGGCCAAGCTGCATCGCTCGCCGAACTACATGGACCTCAACCACATCGTCGCGCTTATCATGAGTTCGGTGACGGCGTCCCTGCGTTTCCCCGGCAAGCTAAACACCGACCTTAGTGAGTTCGTCACGAATCTCGTCCCTTTCCCCGGCAACCACTTCTTCACCGCCAGTTTCGCCCCGATGCGTGCTCCAGGTCAGGAAGGTCAGGTCCGCAGCAACTTCCCCGACCTCGCCCGTGAGACTTTTTCGCAGGACAACTTCACTGCCGCCATCGACTGGCAGCAAGGTGTCTATCTCGCGGCCAGCGCCCTCTTCCGTGGTGATGTGAAGCAGAAGGAGGTCGATGAAAACATGGCTACCATCCGCAAAGGACTGAACTTCGCCAGCTACATGCCATCCGCCGGCGGCTTGAAGATCGGCGTCGCTGAGACAGCTCCCGAAGGTTTCGCCTCCAGCGGTCTCGCACTCGTGAACCATACCGGCATCGCTGCCGTCTTCGAGCGGCTGGTCACCCAGTTTGACATCATGTTTGATAACCACGCCTACACCCACTGGTATGAAGCCGCCGGTGTCTCGCGTGACATGATGGCCAGCGCGCGTGACTCCATCGCCAACCTCGCGAGGTCTTACCGCGACGCCAGTTAGTTACTTTTTCCGTGGATCCCAACCTTGAGCGCCAACTGTTGTCGGCCTCCCGCAGTGTCGAGGAGGTCCGCCGACTCGCGTACCGGGATCCCACCCGCCTTGGACAACTCGTCGAGCAGATCAGCGTCCTCGCCGATCTCCGGCAGAAAGAAGGTGACTTCCGCAAAGCCGAGTCACTCTACCGCGAGGCGCTCTTCCGAGCTCAGGAGTTGAAAAAGCCCGACCCCGATCTGCTCTGCGGTATTCATTCCCTGCTCGCCCATCTCTATGATCGCTGGGGTCGGATGGACAAGTCTGCTGAGTATTATGAAAAGGCGCTCAAGATCGCCGACGACGCTGGTTTGCAGGACAATGACAAGGTGGCGACCATCAAGAACAACCTCGCCATGATCTTCAAAGGTCTCCGCGACTACAAAAAGGCCGAGCAGTACTATCAAGAGGCGCTCGATACCTTCCGTGCAGCAGATGGTGGGGAAAGCCCGCGTGTCGCCAGCGTGCTGAACAATCTCGGCGTGCTTTACTACACTAACATGGATGTGGAGCGTGCCCAGCAGATGCATGAGCGCGCACTCGGCATCCGCCAAAATCTGGCTCAGGATCAGATGGACCCCGCCGACCTCTCCCAGACCTACATCAATCTGGGAGCCGTCTATAAAGCCACAGGAGACTTCCAAAAAGCCGAAGCCTGCGTGGACCGTGCCAAACGCATCCGCTCCGGCATGAACGGCTTCCACGCGAATCCCCGCCGGGCCGCTGCGCTGTTGATCGACAAGACTTTGTAAACCGCCGTTTCTCGGCAGCGCATGTTTTTGTTTGAGTTGGCGGGAGTTTTCAGGCAGCCATGACGACTGTGATTCTCGTTTTAACCGCTGGCTTTGGTGATGGACATAACACGGCCGCAGCCTCTGTGGCCGAGGCAATGCGTCGATCCCTGCCCGGGGAGCATGTGCTTGTGTCGGATCTGGTCTCCGAGGTGCAGCCCCGCACGGCGGCTGTTTTGAAAAACTTGTATCAGGTGGCCATCACACATCTGCCCTGGGCCTGGAGTGCGCTATACCGGATGCTGGCGAAGTCTGACCTGGACCCGAAGCAAAATGCCTGGATGCGCCCGCTGCTGACGGGATTGATGAAGCAGATCGAAGAATTCAAGCCGCGCGTCATCGTGAGCACCTATCCTCTCTATGCGGGTCTGCTGGCGACCCTGCGGCAGCAAATGGAGGTGCCGCCTTTGGTGACAGTGATCACGGACTCGACGAGCGTGCATCCGATCTGGCTCATGGCACCGAGCGATCTCTACTGTGTGTCAGATGTGGAGACCGATGATGTCATCCTGAAGATGGGAGTGCCTCCGGCGAAAACACGTATCACCGGCTTTCCCGTGAGTCTGCAATTTGCAGAAAGCCTGCCGGAAGAGCTGCCGTGCCGCAGCGGGCAGCGTATTCTTTATCTCCCCTCCACGCCGGCACGTCATGTCGCCGCCACGCTGGAGGCGCTGCGTCCGCTGATCGAACAGGGCGTGAAGCTCACAATCCCGGTGGGGAAGCATCGCTCTCGTCTCTATCATGCCCTGCGACGCTACAATGATTCGATCCCCGAAGGTGCTTTGGACATCATCGGCTGGACCACGCGCATTCCCGAGCTGCTGCGTACACATGACGTGGTCGTCTGCAAGGCCGGTGGCGCCATACTGCATGAAGTCATGGCCGCGCGAACTCCCGCAGTGATTGATTACGTCGTCCCAGGGCAGGAGGAGGGAAATGCGGATTACCTGCTGTCACGGCACTGCGCCCTTCGCTCCCAAACCGCCGCAGAAACAGGCATGCAAGTGGCTGCCGCGCTGGCAAAAAACGGCAAACTTGCCCGTCAGATGCGGGAAAACCTGCTGCCAATCAGCGTGCCCGACGCGGCGTTGCGCGTGGCCCATGAAGTACAGGAAATGATGAAGGCCCGCTAATGCCGTCCGTTACTTCTCCTTCTTCTGGAAGAGCTTTTTGAAGAAGTTCGACTTCGGCTTCTCCTCCGTCGGCAACTTGGCAGGCGCTGTCTCCAGTCCACCGCCGCTTTGCACAGGCGCATTGGGAATGGGTGCGGGCGCAAAGCGTGAGTCCGGGTTTGCCGCAGGGACTGGTGCTCCTGTCGGGGCGGCCTGCTTCGTGAAGTCGATCGCCGCAGGTCGGAAGCTCGGCGCGGCAGCAGTGTTGAGATTGATCACTTTCGGCGTGAGTGCCTTGCCATCGGCTCCGTATTCGTGGATGACCTGCTGAAAGGTTTCCCCGTTCAGGTTCATGAGACGATCCTCTTTACGGCGGCCAAGCTCATCGTAATGGCACTGCACGCGTGCCACGAGATTGCCGCGGCCATCATAGACATTGCCCTGGGTCGGCTCACCCTTCTCGTTCATCAGGAAGACTTTTTTAATCGAGAGGACATTATCCGCCGTGTAGGTCATCTCCATCATCTCGCGTGTCTCGGGATTGTTCACAGACTCGGTCCGTGACTTGTCCTTGTGGTAGATCGTGCGGCCGATCACCCGCTGGCCATTCGGGCTCGCGGTGGTGATGGCGACAAACAGAAGCCATGAAAGGCCAAGAAAGGCAGCGCGCGTTTTCATAGTTAAAGACAAAGTCTCCGCCAGAATAGCGGTGACTTCCCGCGTCTCCAACTCGTTTGTTTACCCGTCATGATCACCGAACTGAACCTGCACCCCACTGAATCCGACTGGAGCCAATTCCTGAACGAGGTGGCAATCGACTTCGGCTGCACCACCGGCACGATTCACCGGCTCGACCCGGCGGACAAGCATCTGAAACTCGTGGCAGCAAAGGCCATCCCGCCTCAGCTCATCCCCGTCATCCAGTCCATCCCCATCGGCAAAGGCATCGCCGGTGCGGCTGCGGAGCGGGAAGCGCCCGTGGAGTTATGCAATCTGCAAACTGATACCAGCGGCGTGGCCAAACCCGGTGCACGTCAGACCAATGTTCAGGGCAGTCTTGCTGTGCCGATGATGGATGGCTCCCGCCTCTGTGGCACGCTAGGCATCGGCAAGATGGAGCCCTATGAATTCAGCCCCGAGGAAAAGGAGAAGCTCCTCAGCATCGCCCACGCTGCAGCGGCCCGGCTTTTGCCAGCGGGTTGAAATGTCTTGGCGGCAGCGCGACGAATCATTATCAATGACTCGCCATGAAGCGCTCCACGATCCACGTCCTCGCCGCCCTCTCTACTTTCACCTCAACCGTCCATGCAGAAGGCGGCTTTTATGGCGATGCACCCGATGCCACACATCCCTGGGCCATCCATGACATGAACCGCCCACAGCCGCCGCGTGTGGAGCCCGGCAAAAAGGGTGCCGCGCCTTCGGACGCCATCGTTCTTTTCAGTGGCAAAGCGGAGGAGATCGAAAAGTGGCAGTCTGACAAACAACCCGCCGAACCAACGAAGTGGGAAGTCAAAGACGGCGTGCTGCAATGCGTGCCCGGCAGCGGCTACATTCGCTCGAAGGAAGAATTCGCCGACTGCCAGCTCCACATCGAATGGAGCGCGCCCAGCAAGGTCGAGGGCAACAGCCAGGGCCGTGGTAATAGTGGCGTTTTCCTCATGGGCCAGGTCGAGGTGCAGGTGCTCGACAATTACAACAACCCCACCTACCCGGACGGCTTCGCTTCGTCGATCTACGGCATCAACCCGCCCATGGCCAACGCCCTGAACGCCCCCGGCGAATGGCAGAGCTATGACATCATCTTCCGCCGGCCCATCTTCAAAGACGGCCAGGAGATTGATCCCGGCTACATCACCGTCTTCGTCAATGGTGTCTGCACGCAGGACCATACCCGTCTCGAAGGCGGCGGCGGTCACATGCGCCGCTCCAGCCCTCGCCCTTTCCCGGAAAAAGGCCCGCTCAAACTCCAGGATCACGGCAACCCCGTCCGCTACCGGAACATCTGGTATCGCCCGCTCCCGAAACGCGCCATCGAAGGTGGCGACACCAGTCGCATGAGCGAAGCCGCCACTGCGGCCAAGCGCGCCGAGATCGCCAAAGGCATCCGCGAAGACGCCGTCAAGCTGGAAGGCAACGCCAAAATGTACCGCCTCCTCGAATCCCTCTGCTACGCCGACGACAGCGCCGCGCGTGAAACCGGCATCAAGATGACCACCGACTTCATCCAGGCACTCAAAGGCACCCCCGCCGACAAGGTCGAATCCAAGAAAGGCGAAGCCCTCCAGTTCCAAAAAGCCATCAGCTACCTCACCAAATTCAAGCTCCTCCCCGCCGACTTCCCCGCGAAGCAACAGATCGCTGAGATCGTGAAGGAGAACGAGTGGGACCAGAAGAAATGAAGTGGCCAGAAGGGCAGCATCCGGAAAGGCCTAGATAGCGGCCAGTGTCTGCCGATGTCACCTTTGATTCTCGAGAGAGCGTGGTCCGTTGACTCGTTTTTGATGCCACCATGAATCGCCGTCGTTTCCTCAAACAAACTGCCACTTACCTCTCCGCACCTGCCATCCTGAGCGCTAGGTCGCCAAACTCGATGTTTCAGGTGGCGTCAATTGGTGTCGGCGGGATGGGCGGGAACACCATGATGAGCGTGTTGCAACATCCGAAGGTGCGGATCGTGGGCATGTGCGATGTGGATGCGAAGACGCTCGAACTGGCCACGAAGGGCATGTCATCGCGGCGGAAGGAACATCAGGACCCGGCGGCAAAGGAGCGGTTGGGTGAGGCTGCGGTGTTTCGTGATTACCGCAAGATGATCGCGAAGCTGGGCGACACGGTGGATGCGATCTCCATCGGCACGCCGGACCACATGCACGCGGCGCAGGCGGTGACGGCGTTGCGGGCGAAGAAGCATGTTTATTTGCAGAAGCCGCTCACGCATCACATCCACGAGGCGCGGATTTTGAGCGCGGAGGCTGCGAAGGCCGGAGTGACGACGCAGATGGGTACGCAGGGGCATTCGAGCATCGAAACCTCGCTCGCGGTCGATCTCATCAAGAGCGGTGCCATCGGCAAGGTGAAGGAAGTTATCTGCTGGGAGAACAAAAAGGCGACTTGGTGGCCGAAAGTCACCGAGCGCAAGGCGCAGGCCGATCCCGTGCCGGAGCACATCGACTGGAACCTGTGGCTCGGTGTCGCGAACGAGGTGCCGTTCCTCGAAGGCGCCTATCATCCGTCGATGTGGCGCTCGTGGGTGGATTTCGGCGTCGGCATGATGGGTGACATGGGTTGCCACTACTTCGATGTCGTCTTCGCCTGCCTCGGACTCGCCGCACCGACGCGCGTGCGCTGCCTCGACGAAGGCAGCAAGGGCGATCTGTATGCGCAGAAGCGCCAGCTCGAGCTCGAATTCCCCGGCACACCACTGACCGCGGGTGAAACGATCAAGATGTCTTGGAGTGACGGTGGTTATCCGTATGACAGCCGTGTGATCAAGCCCAGCGTGCTCACCAAAGATGCGCCGAGCGGCATTTTCTTCATCGGCGAAAACGGCGGCATCTTCAAACCGCACAGCCAGCGCCCATGGCTGGTGCCGGAGGCGAATTTCACCGGCCATACCTATCCAAAGACACGCATCGCCAATCACTACACCGACTGGGTCGATGCCTGCATGAAAGGCGAGAAAGCCGCCACCGATCTGCCGAGCTATGGATGTCCTGTGACGGAGGCTGTGCTTCTCGGTGTGCTGGCCGAGCGTAATCCTGGTGATTGGATCGAATGGGATGCCGCTGGGGGCAAGGTCACGAACAAGCCCGAGCTGAATGCCCAGCTCACGAGGAAGTATCGCTATGGGTGGAACGTCGCGGGGCTGGGCTGACGCAAGATCGGAGCACGCTCACACCTTGCGTGGCGGCTCGCCGTGGGTATTGCCACAGAACTATGTCCCTCGTCCCACCCTCCAGCGCTGTCGGTTTCAAAGAATGGTCCTTCGTCTGTGACTCGCTCGTCCAGGGCGTGCAGACCATGGTGCTGCGCAAAGGCGGCATCCACGAGGGGCGTGGCGGATTCGAATGGAAGCACAAGGCCTTCTTCCTTTTCCCCACCTGGTTTCACACGCAGGGCGAAAAGCTCCGCTGGGTGCCGGAGAATGCGCAGCGGGCCTTCCCGCCTGAAGAGGAGCGCACGAGCGTGGACATCGACGGCTTCGCGACGCTGGAGCATGTCTGGAAAGTCACCGACTGGGCGAAGATGGAGGCTCTGGCTCCGCTTCATATCTGGAATGAAGACGTCGTGAAAGAGCGCTTCGTCTATGACGACGAAAGCTGTCTGCACATCGCCCTCGTGCGGGCGTGGAAGCTCCCGCAGCGCTGGTCTTTCCCCTATTCCAAGAGCTACGGCGGCTGCCGCTCCTGGGTGAATCTGCCGGAGGAAGGGCTCGCCCTTCTGGCAAATGCCACACCAGCGGTGACAGATGCCGCTTGGGATGAAACAGCGGGCAGGTTGCATTCGATTCTTGATGCCGCGTAACCCGGCCCTCAAGATCGACTTCCTTTCCCCCTCATGACTCCCCACGACATCGCCCCCGCCTGGTTTCACATCGACAATGAAGCTGAGATCGCCTCACCGGCGCTGCTGCTCTACCGCGAGCGCATCGAGCACAATCTGAAGCTGATGATCGAGATCGCGGGTGATCCGGCGCGGCTGCGTCCGCATGTAAAGACACACAAGCTCCTGCCAGTGATGAAGCGGCAGATCGAGCTCGGCATTACGAAGTTCAAATGCTCCACCATCGCCGAAGTGGAGATGTGTGCGATGGCTGGTGCAGCGGATGTCGTGCTGGCGATGCCATGCGTGGGGCCGAACGGACATCGTCTGGCAGAGCTGGCGCTGAAGTATCCGCAGACGCAGTTCGCGGGCATCGCGGATGATGAGGAGACGATCCGCACGCTGGCCTCCGCCGCGCAGCAGCATCGGGTGAATCTCGGCGTGTTCCTGGAGCTGGACTGCGGCATGGCGCGCACAGGCATCGTGCCAGGAGTCGCCGCTGGGCTCCTCGTTCATGCCATCAAAGAGACGCCACGGCTGCTCTTCCGTGGCCTTCATGCCTATGACGGGCACATCCACGATGCCGAACTTTCTGTGCGGAAGGAGAAATGTGAGGCCGCCTTTGCTCCCGTCCTGGCTTTCAAAAAGGAGCTCGAAGGCGAAGGCATCATCATCAAGGAATTTCTCACGGGTGGTTCGCCGACCTTCGGCATCCATGCGCAGCACAAGGACCGCATTTGCAGCCCTGGCACGACCGTGCTGTGGGACTTCGGTTATGGTGACAAACACCCCGACCTGCCCTTCCTCCCCGCCGCCGTACTGCTGGCGCGTGTGATCAGCAAGCCGGGCACGAACCGCATCACGCTCGATCTCGGGCACAAGTCTGTGGCACCGGAGAATCCGCATCCACGTGTGCGCTTCGAGGAACTGCCCGATGCCACACCCATCATGCAGAGCGAGGAGCACCTCGTGCTGGAGACCGAGCGCGCCCACGAGTTCCTCATCGGCCAGGCTTTGCATGGCATCCCGCGCCATGTCTGTCCCACAGTCTCCATGCATGGCGAGGCGGTGGTCATCGAAGGTGGTCGTGCCAAGGAGGTCTGGCCCATCACCGCACGCAATCGCAAGATCAGCATCTGACCCTCGTTCCCCAGCACCCATGAAAAACCTGTCCCGTCGCCGCGCCCTCAAGACTCTCTTTTGCTCCAGTGCCGTCATGGCGCTGAATCTGCAAACCCGCCGCGCGCTGGCGGAGATCGCCAAGGACGGGCTGCACTTCCTGGCCATCGGTGACTTCGGCACCGGAGCGGCGGATCAAAAGGCGGTCTCGAAAGTCATGCAGGACTTCGTTTCCAAAAACAGCCTGAAGCCCGAGGCGATGCTCATGCTGGGCGACAACTTCTATGGCAAGACGAAGGACGGCCTCACCGTCGATTCGGCGCGCTGGCAGACGGACATCGAGGACATGTATCCCGCCAGTGCCTTTGCCGGCCCGCAGTATGCCGTGCTGGGCAATCACGATTATCACGACAACCTCGGCGGGCAGGACGTGCAGCTCGCCTACTCGAAGAAACCCGGCGTGCGCTGGAAGATGCCCGCGAAGTGGTATCGCCAGGACTTCGGCGGCGTGCTGACCGTGATCTTCCTCGACAGCAACCTGCCCGCTGTCAGCGGAGCCAAAGACAAGAAGACCGGCAAAGCACGCCCGTCGCTGACTGCCGATGAGGCCAAGGAGCAGATGGCCTGGCTGAAGGACGAACTCGCCAAACCACGCGCACCCTTCACCCTCGTGGTGGCCCATCATCCAATCTACTCGAACGGTGATCACGGCGACACCAAGGCGCTCGTGGCCGAATGGGAACCGCTTTTGCAGGAGCACCACGTTCACGCCTATCTCTGCGGCCATGATCACGACCTCCAGCATCTGGAAGTGGAGGGCAAGTTCACCTCCCACATTCTCTCCGGCGGGGGTGGGGCAAAGACCCGCAAGCTGGAGCACCCCGAGCGCAAGATGCCTTACGGGCTTGATGTCCACGGTTTCACCCACATAACCGTGAAGGCAGAAGCGCTCATCTTTGCCCATCACGGCGTGGATGGCGCACTGCTGCATCGCTTTACGAAGCGGCTGGATGGCAAAGTAGAGATCGGCTGATTTGCCCTTCCCACCCGGCGCGCTTTCCGCTAGCTAGGAAGTGATGAGCGACTCCCACGACACTGATCCCCACTCTCTGAAAAAGACTCTCGGAGGCTGGCAGGTGCTGTTTTACGGCCTCGGCTCCATGCTCGGCGCAGGTGTGTATGCCCTGATTGGACGTGCAGCGGAGAACTTGGGGAACTCGGTCTGGCTAGCCTTCCTCGTCGCCATGATCGCGGCCATGCTCACAGGGCTCTCGTATGCCTGCGTCGGCAGCCGCTATGCGCGTGCGGGCGGGGCGGCGTATGTGACACATCGCGCTCTCGATAAACCCTGGCTGAGCTACATCGTCGGCATCGCAGTGATGATGAGCGGGCTCACCAGCATGGCCACGGGCTCGCAGGCCATTGCGGAGAATTTGGAGAAAGCATTCGGCATCGTCCTGCCGATCAAGCTCGCTGCCATCGGGCTCGTGTTTCTCGTCGGCTGCATCATCTATCGCGGCATCCGCGAGAGCATGTGGGCAAACATCATCTGCACTGTGGTCGAGGCCTCAGGTCTGCTCTTCATCATCGCCGTCGGCATGAAGTACTGGGGCAGTGTAAACTACCTCGAAAGCGCGGGCGACACCGTCGCAGGTGGCCCAGGCTCGGGCATCACGCTGGCGCTCGTGATGCAGGGGGCCGTGCTCACCTTCTATTCCTTCATCGGTTTCGAAGACATCTTGAACGTGAGCGAAGAGGTCAAGAACCCGAAGCGCGATGTCCCCTTCGGCCTCATCGGCGCGATGATCCTCGCCACGCTCATCTACATGGCCGTGGCCATCACCGCTGTCTCCGTGGTGCCCTGGCGTGAACTCGCCGCCAGCAAGACACCGCTCATGGAGGTGGCGCACCGTGCCGCGCCCTGGTTCAAAGGCGTGGATGGCGTGTACATCGGCATCACCATCTTTGCCATCGGCAACACCGCCCTGCTGAACTACCTCATGGGCTCGCGTCTGCTCTACGGCATGAGCCGACAGGGATTGCTGCCAAAGATCCTCGGCAAGGTGCATCCCGTCCGCCGCACGCCGCATATCGCCATCTTCGTCCTTTTTGGCATCGTCTCGGCGCTCATCCTCAGCGGCAGTGTGAAGCAGCTCGCCGAGTCCACCGTGCTCCTGCTGCTCACCGTCTTCACGGTGGTGAATGTCTCGCTCGTCGTACTGAAGCTGCGCAAAAGCGAGGAGCGCGGCGGCTTCGAAGTGCCCATCATTGTGCCAGCACTCGGCGCGCTCGTTTGCGGCACGCTGATCGTCACGCGACTCAATACCGCACTGACGAGCAGCAATCCTGCCGAGCGACCCGCACCGGTGATCTCCATCGCCATCATCCTCATCGGGCTCGCGCTTTACAAAGTGCTGAAGCCTAAAGACGTGCTGGCGAAAGTGGAGGACTGAGCTGCGCATGAGAGTCCTCATCGTCGTCGAAAACCTACCTGTGCCGCTCGATCGTCGTGTCTGGCAGGAGGCCTGTGCTTTGCGCGATGCGGGGCATGAGGTGACCGTCATCTGCCCACAAATGCGCGGCTACACGCAGGCTGAGGAGGTGCTGGAGGGCATTCAAATTTACCGCCACTGGATCAGCGATGAAGCGCGCGGCACTCGCGGGTTCATCCTCGAGTACACCACCGCGCTCTGGGGTGAGCTGGGCTGTGCCCTGAAGGCGTGGCGGCGCACGGGCTTCGATGTCATCCACCTTTGTAATCCACCCGACCTGCTCTTCCTCGTCGCGCTGCCTTTCAAGCTGCTGGCAGGAGTGAAGGTCATCTACGACGTGCATGATCTCTGGCCCGAGATGTTCGAGGCCAAGTTCGGCAAACGCGGCCTGCTTTACTGGGCCGTGCGAGTCGCGGAACGCTGCACTCTGGCGCTCGCGGATGCAGTGATGGCTACCAATCAGAGCGTGCTCGCCGCGGTGAAAGAGCGTGGGAGGAAAAGTGATGACGAGGTCTTCATCGTCCGCACCGCACCGAACAAGCTGAACACCGCTACGCCTGCCGACCCGGCTTTGAAGAAGGGAAAAAAGCACCTCGTCGGCTACATCGGCGTCATGGGAAATGCCGATGGCGTGAGTTACCTCATCGAGGCTGCGCGCCACATCGTGCAGACGCGGGGCAGACACGACGTGCAGTTCCTGCTCATGGGCAGCGGCCCCGAGCATGCGGAGCTGCTGCGGCTGCGCGATTCGCTCGGTTTGGCGGACTTCATCGACATGCCGGGGCGCGTGACCAATGAGTTCCTCTTCACTGGACTCCAGACCATGGACCTCGGCGTCGCCTGCGACCCGATCAACGACTACAACAACCACTGCACCATGAACAAGACGCTGGAGTACATGGCCTTCAGCAAGGCGCAGGTCATGTTCGGCACCCGCGAGGGCCGCTTCTCCGCTGGCGAGGCCGCCCATTACGTCATGGAAAACAGCGCCGTAAAGCTCGGCGATGCCATTTTGGACCTCCTCGATGACCCCGCCCGCCGCGAACACATGGGCCGCCTCGGCCACCACCGCCTCAGCACCGAACTGAGCTGGGAAAAGAGCATCCAGGAGCTGTTGAAGACCTATGCGTGGGCGGTGCGGTAGGACTTCAAGCCGGAGGCTTGAGAGAGATTAGCCGGTGGTGAAACCACCGGAACACAACCGCCAAAACCTTCGCCTACGACATGCGTCCTGAAAGGACGCGAGAAGTCAGCGCCGACTACCCAGCCCGTGATGGATTGTTGATTTCTCGCGCCCCGCCGGGGCGCTGCAAGGGCGGGGGTGGTTTGCCTGTCCGAAACCGGTGGTTTCACCACCGGCTAATCTCTCTGCCCCTTCCAGGGGCATTAGGCCGCTTCTATTCCCCATTCTTCCAGCCAATCCCCGGTTGAACTGGCCCACCCCCTGCGCTTCTCTCAGGCTCTCTTTTCCCCCAAAACACACATGAACTACGACCTCATCGTCATCGGCGGCGGGCCTGCGGGCTACGTCGGAGCTATTCGCGGCGCCCAGTTGGGCAAAAAAGTAGCTGTTGTCGAAAACGACCGTGCCGGTGGCACCTGCCTGAACTGGGGTTGTATTCCAACGAAGGCCCTGCTGAAAAACGCCGAGCTGTATCACACCCTGACGCATCGCGCGGAGGAGTTTGGCCTCAAGATCGGCAGCATCGAGTATGACTGGTCCAAGGTCATCGGCCGCAGCCGTGGCGTGTCTGACAAACTAAACAAGGGCATCGAGTTCCTCTTCAAAAAGAACAAGATCGACTATCTCAAGGGCACCGCCAGCATCCCCGCCGCAGGCAAGGTCGAAGTCACCGCCGCTGACGGCAAAAAAGAGACGCATGACGCCGCAAACATCCTCATCGCCACTGGCGCGAAGAGCCGCCCGATGCCTGGTTTCCCCTTCAACGGCACCACCGTCATCGGCAGCAAGGAGGCCATGACCATGGCCACGCAGCCGAAGAGCATCGTCGTCATCGGCGCGGGAGCTATCGGCATCGAGTTCGCCTACTTCTTCAATGCCTACGGCACCAAGGTGACCGTCGTCGAAATGCAGCCGAACATCCTCCCGGTCGAAGACACCGAGGTCAGCCAGTTGCTTGAGAAGAGCCTCACCAAGGCAGGCATCCGTATTTTGACCAACACCAAGATCACCAGCACCTCCGAAGACGGCAAGGGCGTCAAAATCACCGTCGAAGGTGCGGCTAATGAAACCATCGAGGCCGACGTCGCCCTCGTCGCCATCGGCGTCTCACCCGTGCTGCCCGGCGGTATCGAGCTGACGCTCAGCGACCGCGGCTGGCTCGACACGAACGACCGCTACGAAACCAGCGTCAAAGGCATCTACGGAGCCGGCGACATCATCGGGCCGCCTTGGCTCGCCCACGTCGCCAGCTACGAGGCCGTGCAGTGCGTCGAAGGCATGTTCACAAAGACCAAGCCCAAGAAAGTCACCATCTTCCCCGGCTGCACCTACTGCCACCCGCAGGTCGCCAGCATCGGACTCACCGAGCGCGCCGCGAAGGAGAAGGGCCTCAAATACAAGATCGGCAAATTCCCCTACCAGGCCAGCGGCAAAGCCCTGGCGGCAGGCGAGCCCGAAGGCTTCGTCAAAATCATTTACGGCGAGCCTCACGGCGAGATCATCGGCGCGCACATGATCGGAGCCGAAAGCACCGAGATGATCGCCGAGATCGGTCTCGCCATGAACCTCGAAGCCACCTGGGACGAAATCGAAGCCACCATCCACGCCCATCCGACCCTGTCCGAGATGGTCAAGGAAGCCACCGAAGTG
>JBILPY010000420.1:0-4309 GCA_044373575.1 Prosthecobacter sp.
TGCGCTACTACGCCTGGCTGAATCCCGGCCTCACGCTGAAGCTCAACGGTGAGTCTTTCAAATCCAAGGACGGCCTGCGCGACCTCATCGCCGCGAAGCTCACCGAGTCGCCGCAGTATCCGGTGATCCATCTCGACGGCACGGATGTCGAGATCGCCTTCACGCATGGCACCGGTTACGGCGAAGAGTTCTACACCTTCGTCAACGGCCAGCACACCACCCAGGGCGGCACGCATCTCGCCGCCTTCCGCGAAGCTGTGGTTCAGGAGTGCCGTGAGTTCTACAAGAAGCAGTTCGAGCCCAGCGATGTCCGCACCGGCATCATCGCCGCCGTCTCGGTGAAGGTGCAGGAGCCCGTCTTCGAGTCCCAGACTAAGACGAAGCTCGGCTCCACCCACATGGAGCCGAACGGGCGCAACCTCCGCACTCACATCATCAACACGGTGGTGAAGGAGTTGGACAACTACCTGCACAAGCGCGCCGAAGTGGCGAAGTCCCTCCAGGACAAGATCCTGGCCAATGAGAAGGAGCGGAAGGAGATCAGCGGCATCCAGAAAGCCGCCCGTGAAAACGCCCGCAAGGCCAAGGTCCACAACAAGAAGCTGCGCGACTGCCGCATCCATCTCGACACCAAGGACAAACGCCGCGAGGAGAGCACCATCTTCATCACCGAGGGTGACAGCGCCTCCGGCAGTATCACCAAGAGCCGCGACGTGGAAACGCAGGCCGTCTTCAGCCTGCGCGGGAAGCCGCTAAACTGCTTCGGCATGACCAAGAAGGTGGTCTATGAAAACGAGGAGTTCTACCTGCTGGCGAACGCGCTGCAGATCGACGAGGACGTTGAGGACTTGCGCTTCAACAAGATCGTGCTGGCCACCGATGCGGATGTGGACGGCATGCACATCCGGCTGCTGATGATCACCTGGTTCCTGCAATTCTTTCCCCAGCTCGCGCATGATCCGGGAGTGAATGAAGGTCATCTTTACATCCTGCAGACGCCGCTCTTCCGCGTGCGCAACAAGAAGGACACCTTCTACTGCTACAGCGACGAAGAACGCCAGCGCGCCATCCACCGCTGCGGCAAGAACGCCGAGATCACCCGATTCAAAGGTCTTGGCGAAATCAGCCCGGATGAGTTCAAGCACTTCATCGGCCCGAACATGCGCCTGGAGCCGGTGATCAAGCCACACTTCGCGAGCCCTGTCGTCCAGTCGGAAACGGAGGGTGAGGGTGCGGTGGCTGTGTCCAACCAGTTCACCTCTCGCTACAAGAACATGAAGGACTTCCTCAGTTACTACATGGGCAAGAACACGCCCGAGCGCCAGACTGACATCGTGGCAAACCTGCGCATCGAGAAGGAACTCGAGTTCAAGGAAGAGCTCACCCTCCCCGAAGCTGCATAACACTCACTCAACGGCGGCTGAGCCGGTAAAATAGCCAGCCGCCGATGCCGAGGAAGAGCACATTCGGCAGCCACATGATCAGGTGCGGATAGGAGCCGGGCTTGTCATTCAGCGTGTCGGCAAAGATGATGAAGGCGATGTAAACGGTGGCCGTGATGAGACTGAGGGCAAAGCCGGTGGAGGTCTCACGGCGCTGGGCGGTAACACCGAGCGGGATGCCGACGAGGGCAAAGGTGAAGCAGGCGAGGGAGAAGCTGTAGCGCTTGCTCAGTTCCGTGCGCGAAAGCGAGAAATGGCGCGGCTCCATGACTCGGCTCGTGACGGCGTCCTTCCCTGACGACAGTTCCTGCCAGAGCTGGGGCGTGGTTTTCATGCTGGAATTCACTTTCACCGAAGCCTCCTTGAGCCGGGAAAGCGGGAAGGTCAGCGCGGTTTCTGCGGCTTTGAGGAACTCGATCTTGTCCACCTTCTTATCCGCCGTGTGGGTGATGGATTCGATCTCGGCGTCGAAGAGGTGGAGGGTGAAGTCCATAACTCCCTTCTGCGTCTCCAACAAGGCACGACGCGCACGAACGACGCGTTTGGCCAGGGTGCCTTCGAGTTCAATGATCTCCAGATCCATCAGCTCACGATCATTCCTCTTCCCGGTGTAGATGCGGAAGCCTGGCACTTTTTCCAGCACGCGGCCTTCCTGGAAGAGCGCCTCTGGATTTTCCAGAGCGACCTCGTAGAAGAGCATCTTCATTCGATTCTTAGCCGCCGGAGCGAGGTCCACATTCACCCAGAAACAAACACCCGAAAGCACCACAGCGAGCGCAAAGACCGCAGCACAAATGCGCGGCATCGACCAGCCGGTCATGCGCAGAGAGACGAGTTCATTGTCAGCAGAGAGTCGTCCGAAGACGAGCAGGATGCCGGTGAGAAACGCCCAGGGAATCGTGAAGATCAGGGAGAACGGAATGATCAGTCCGATGAACTCGGCGATCACGGAAAAAGGCAGCTTCGTGTCCCCGAGCAGTTCATCGAGCTTCTTGTAAACATTCCCGAGCACCATCACGCCACTGAGCAGCAAAACGCCCATCAGCGTGGCTGACAGGACTTGCTTGCCGAGGTAGCGGTCAAAGATTCGGAAGAACATGAGAGAAGAAAAGTTTACGGAGGTTTGCGCAAGCCATCGTAAACAACCGTCAACGACTGTAAACAACCGTAAACTCAGGTCCTCTTCCATTCCGCCAGCACCTTGGGCAGCAGAATGTGCTCCTGTTCTTTAATGCGGGCATGAAGCTGCTGGGCGTTGTCACCAATGAGAATGGGCACTTTGGTTTGGGCCAAGATCTTGCCGGCATCGATCTCGGCATTGACGAGATGGACGGTGCAGCCGGTTTCGAGTTCGCCCTCATCCAGCACATCCTGCACGGCGGTGGCACCTTTGTAGGCGGGCAGGAGGGAGGGATGGACATTCACGATCCGGTCAGCGAAGGCGCTGAGCACAGGCTCCTTGAGAATGCGCATGAAGCCGGTGAGCACGACGATGTCCGTGCCGGCATCCTGAAGCAGTTGGAGCACCTTTTTCTGCGCTTCTTCATCAAACCGGCGGGGGTTATTTCCCGCATCCACATGGTGCACGGGAAGTCCCTCGGCCTTGGCGAGTTTCATAAAGCCAGAATCAGCGTGGTCAGAGATGGTAGCCACGATCTGGGCATCCAGCACATGGTCATGGATGGCCTGAATGAGCGCGTGGAGATTCGAGCCTTCGCCTGAACCGAGCACGCCTAGACGCAGCGGCGGAGACTGGTCTTCGGAGGCAGTCATGCGCTCGATGATCTTCGTGGTGGAACGTCCTGGCACGAGGGAGAGGATCTGGATCTTCGTCCCAGCTTTGTCCAAAGCGGCACGCTCTCCGGGATCAAGCGACTCAGGCGTGTAGTCTCCGCCCTTGGCGTAGATGTGCGGCTTGAGGGCCTCGATCAGGCCCGTGGCGCGCTTGTCGCTGAATACAACGACGCCATCCACAGCGCGGAGCCCGGCGAGGACTTCGGCGCGGTCGCGCTCCCGATTCACGGGACGCGAGGGACCTTTGAGCTCACGCACGGAGGCGTCAGAGTTCAGACCGATGATGAGGGCATCTCCCAACGCACGGGATTGCTGAAGGTAGCGCACATGCCCGGCATGCAGCAGATCAAAGCAGCCATTCGTGAAGACGAGCTTCTTCCCCTGCTTCTCCAGCGTGTCGCGAAGACGACGGGCGTCGGCGATGGTCATGGGGGCATAGACGGCGGGATCAGACATGAGCTTCTAGAACAAAGAACGGCCGCATTGGCAAGTCGCCGTCGGAATTAACACACCGTGACGCCCTGCGCACGCATCTGGCGGAACCACTCGACATACTTCGGCACCCCCTGAGCGATGGTGGTGGTTGGCTTGAAATTCAGCAAGCGGTTGGCCTTGCTCACATCGGCGGAGGTCAGCGGCACATCGCCGGGCTGGTCGGGGAGCTGATTGATGATAGCGTTCCTGCCTACTCCCGCCTCGATGGTGGCGATGAGGTCATTCAGCGTCACGGTCTGGGAGCCGCCGAGATTGAAAATGTCACAGATTGGACCGCTGCGGTAGTTCAGCGCGCCGATGATGCCATCGACGATGTCGTGGCAGAAGGTGTAATCGCGCGCCGTGGTGCCATCGCCGTATTTATCGATGGGCTTCCCGTCCTCGATCAGGCGGGTGAACTTCGAGATCGCCAGATCCGGCCTCTGACGCGGGCCATAGACGGTGAAGAAGCGCAGGCTCACCGTCTTGATGTCGTAGAGGTGGCTGTAGTTGGAGCACATCTGCTCGCCCGCCATCTTCGTCATCGCGTAGGGGCTGATGGTCTGTAAAATGGGATCTTCCTCGGCGAACGGCACCTT
>JBILPY010000054.1:0-14097 GCA_044373575.1 Prosthecobacter sp.
AGGTTTAGCTCACCAGCATCCGCCGCCCCACTTCCTCACACAGGCCCACAAAGGTGCGCTCGGGGAGATTGAGCACGCGGCCTTTGAGCGTCGAGGTCACCCAACGGCGCTTGAGTTTACCCTTCGGCATGGAGACAGCCACGAGCTGACCCGCCTCGATCTCCTGCCTTGCGATCCACCGCGCAGCGATGGCCACGCCGATGCCGAGTTTGGCGAGTTCCTTCGTGGCTTCCGAACTGCCCAGCTCGATGAAGTTCCCGAGACGCACGCCCTGCTTCATGAAAAACTCCTGAATCAGCGTGAAGTTCAGACTGTTCCGGCTCGCCACGATGAAGGTCTCCTCGCCTGCTTCCTTGAGCTTCGGCGGCTTCGTGGCCCAGCGATGCAGCGGGGAGACGAGGAACTCCAGTTCATCCTCAAAGATCGTGTGACAGTCGAGGCGGGACACATCGTTAGGCCGCAGGCTCACGGTGAGATCCACATCGCCTTTCATCAGCTTTTCGATGGTGTCTGGCGTCTCTCCACACACGACTTTGATCTCGTATAGCGGGAAGCTTTCCTTAAACTCACGGAACACCGTCGGCAGGATGAACTGCGCCGCCGCCGTGGTGCAGCCGATGCGCAGCCTGCCGCGCGGCGTCTGGTCTAGTGTGCCAAGTGTGGAGCGCGCCTGCGTCATCACCTGAAGGATGGTCTCCGCACTCGGCAGTAGTTCGCGGCCTGCATGAGTCAGATGCACGCTCTTGCCCTGACGATGAAAAAGCTGGCAGCCGAGATCTGTCTCCAGCGCCTTGATGGCATGACTGATGGCGCTTTGGGTGAGATGTAGTTCCCGCCCAGCCTGGGTGAAACTGCCACTGCGGGCGAGAGAGACGAAGGCGCGAAGCTGGCGTGTATCGAGTGTCTGCATGAAATGGGTGAATGAATCCCATTCATACACCAAGTGAAAAACTTCGCGCCTCATTTCTAGGAGAACCTGGCCCGCTGGCACTGTGAATGCTGATGTGATGGAGCGTCATGCCAAAGTCAGCTCCACTCTCCCAGCCCACCCTCAGCGGTGTCGTCCAGCCTGTGCGGATCGGTTTCAAACCGCTCACCGACTGTGCGCCGCTCCTCGTGGCCCGTGAACTGGAGCTGTTCAGTAAGCATGGTGTCCGAGTCGATCTAAGTTGTGAAGTGGGATGGGCCACCATTCGGGAAAAGTTGCTCTACGGCCAGTTGGATGCCGTTCACGCCATCGCGGGACTGGCGTTGGCAATGCGTCTTGGTCTGAATACACCTCCCTGCCGGGTGGTGGCCCCATTCGTCTTTAATCTCCATGGCAACGCCGTCACGCTGAGCCGCGACCTCTGGAACCGTGGCGTGCGTGATGCTGACAGTCTGAAGAAACTCATCCGCAGCACGCCCACGCGCCGCTTCACCTTCAGCACCGTCTCGCGCTTCTCCTCTCATTACTTCCTGCTACGCCAATGGCTCACCGCAGGTGGCATCAATGTCGATCAAGAGGTGCGCATCGTCGTGCTGCCTCCCACGCAGATGGTTGGCAACCTCGAAGCTGGCCTCATCGATGGTGGCTGCGTCGGAGAACCCTGGAACAGTGATGCCGTGGCACGCGGTGTCGGATTCATCGCCGCCACCAGCGAGCAACTCGCCCCAGGCCATCCTGAAAAAGTACTCCTCACCACGGAGGGATTCATCGAACGCCATGCCGATCAAGCCGCTGCCATCGTTGCAGCATTGCGCGAGGCATGTGCCTTTTGCGACGTCACAGAAAACCGCCCCGAAGTGGCCCGCATCCTCGTCCGTAGCGGCTACTTCCTCGGCAAAGATGAAGAGATCCTGAAGCGCTCCCTCGTCGGCCCACTTGATCTAGGCACCGGCAAAAGCGCTGACGTGACCAACTTCTACATCTTCCACCGCCGCGACGCCAATGAGCCCACCAGTGAGCGTGGGCGCTGGCTGCTAGATCAATTCATCATTCACGGCCTCATCACCCAGGGTGAGCGTGCCGAAGCTTCCGCCGCCCTCGCCGCCTGCTGGACCTCCAGCGCCATCCCCCTTCCCCAAACAGCCGCCGCCAGCCCCAGCAAACCCAACAAACGCACAAAACTCGCCCACGCATGAACCCCACCACAGCATTCGCACGCCGCACACTGCTCCAGCACACAGCCACTGCCGGACTAGGCACCCTCTTCTCCGGCCTGCCAGCAGGCTGGGTCGGCTCCGCCTATGCCGACGACTCCCCGGAAATGCCCGATGTGAAGCTCGGCATCATCGCCCTCACCGACTGCTCCAGCATCATCTTGGCCCACGAAAAAGGCCTCTTCAAAAAATACGGCATCAACTCCGTCGTCAGCAAAGGTGCGAGCTGGGCGGCCATCCGTGACGCGCTCGTCAATGGCGACATCCAGGCCACGCACATGCTTCTTGGTATGCCCATCGCATCCACCATGGGCCTCGGTGGTGCTCCGAAGAAGCCGCTGATCGCGCCTTACATCCTGAATCGCAACGGCCAGGCAATCACGCTTGCCAATTCGCTCAAAGGCAAGGTCGCCGATGATCCAAAGGCGCTGAAACCCTTCGTCGATGCGGCCAAAGCCAGCGGCAATCCGATGACCTTCGCGATGACCTTCCCGCCGGGCACTCACGCCATGTGGATGCGCTACTACCTCGCCGCAGGCGGCATCAATCCAGGCGATGCCGCAGGTGCTGGTGCTGACGTTTCCCTCATCACCGTCCCGCCTCCCCAGATGGTGGCGAACATGAAGGTCGGCAAGATGGATGGCTTCTGCGTCGGCGAACCATGGAACGCCAAGACCATCGCTGAAGACATCGGCTTCACATCCATCACCACCCAGGCCATCTGGAAGGATCACCCGGAGAAAGTCTGTGCCTTTACAGAGGAATATGCCGCGAAGAATCCGAAGACCGTCAAAGCCGTGCTCAAGGCGCTGCACGAGGCCAGCGTGTGGCTCGACAAGATGGAGAACCGCGAGGAGCAGGCGAATATCGTCAGCGCCGCCACCTACATCAACTGCCCGCCAGAGACCATCCTCGGCCGCCTCCAGGGCAAGTATCTCATGGGCGACGGCCGCAAATTCAAGGACCCGAACTACATGATCTTCAGTGATCGCAACTGCAACTACCCGCAGGCCAAGTATGCCAAGTGGTGGCTCACGCAGCTTCGCCGCTGGGGCTTCGTCGAAGGCGCACCTGACTATGAAGGCGTCGCCAAGCAGGTCATGCGCTCCGACATCTACGAGGAGGCCATGAAGGAGATCGGCTACGTCCACGGCGGAGTCGATACCAGCGCCGAGACGCTCTTCGACGGCGTCAAATTCGACCCCACAAGCGACCTCGAAGCCTACGCCGCCTCGTTCGCCGTCAAAACCATCAAAGGATAACCTGCTCTCACATAGGACCGATCCGTCCACTCCGACGGGTCGGTCCAAATTCCCTGCTGCCGCCGCCATGCAACACATCATCCAGAAATACAAACTCGACTCCATCTTCCTGCCTTTTGTGGCGATCTTTGTCACCTGCCTCTTCTGGTATGTGATTGCCGGAAAGTCCGTAGTCACCGAAAAAGTCGATGACTTTGGCGACAAGATCAAAGTCACCAAGCGCGCAGGTCTCTCCGCCGATCTCCCCCCGCCCATCGAGACTGGGACGGCCAGCAAGCCCTACATCGTCGAGCCTTTTGCCAAGCGTGGTGAGCTCGACCAGGGCATCCTACGCTTCACCTGGATGTCGCTCGTGCTCGTCGCGCAGGGATATGCCATCGCCCTCATCATCGGCACACCGATTGGCTTCTTCCTTGGCCTCTCAAAGCAGTTCACCAAAGCCTTTGATCCCATCATCCAAGTGCTGAGGCCCGTGTCACCGCTCGCCTGGCTGCCGCTCGGCATGATCCTCTTCAGCGGCGTGAAGATCATGGATAGCGAGGGACGCACGTCCTTCGGAGCCTCCGACGCCGCCGCTCTTTTCACCATCGCCATCTGCGCCATGTGGCCCACGGTCATGAACACCGCCGTCGGTGTGCGCGCCGTGCCGCAGGACTACCTGAATGTCGCCAAAGTGCTGAAGCTCTCGAAGTGGAAGACACTCTGGAAGGTGCTCGTGCCCGCCACGCTGCCTTACATGTTCACCGGTTTCCGCCTCAGCCTCGGTATCGCCTGGCTCGTCATCGTCGCGGTTGAAATGCTCACCGGCATGCCCGGCGTCGGCGGCTTCCTCTGGCAGCAATACAACGCCAACAGCTACGCCCACATCATCCTCTGCATCCTCACCATCGGCGTCGTCGGCTACGTCCTCGACCGCCTGATGAGCGTGATCGAATCGCGGTTCAAGACCGCTTAACACACCCACTGATCCAGATATGCCGCTTATCGAAATCAAAGGTGCCTCCAAAGGCTTTGGGCCTCCTGACAACCGCACGGAAGTCCTCAAGAACATCAACCTCTCCGTCGAGGAAGGTGAGTTCTTCGTTATCGTCGGTTATTCCGGCTCGGGCAAAACCACGCTGATCAATCTGATCTCAGGCCTCGTGAAGCCGGACACGGGCACAGCCTCCATCTCTGGTGAAGTCATCACCGGCCCAGGCCCGGATCGTGGTCTCGTCTTCCAGAACTACTCACTTCTTCCCTGGCTCACCGTGGAGGAAAACATCGCGCTCGCTGTCGATGAAGTTTTCAAAGACTGGACCAAAGAGCAGCGCAGAGCGCACGTCGCCAAATACATCGCGATGGTCAAACTCAGCCACGCGGCACACAAGCTACCGAAGGAACTCTCCGGCGGCATGAGGCAGCGTGTGTCAGTCGCCCGCACGCTCGCGATGGAGCCGAAAGTGCTGCTCATGGATGAACCACTCAGCGCTCTCGACGCCCTCACCCGCGGCCAACTCCAGGACGAGATCGCCGACATCTGGCTGACGAACAAAACCACGGTCATCTGGATCACCAACGACCCCGATGAAGCCATTCTAGTCGCCGACAAAGTCATCCCGCTTCTCCCGACATCACCCGCCACACTTGGTGAGCCGATGATCGTGGATATCGAGCGCCCGCGTGACCGCAAGGCTATCAACCACGACGCGCGCTTCAAGAAACTCCGCACCCAGCTCATCACCACTCTCCTCGACGCCAAAGGCCGCACCAAAGTGAAGTCATCCGTCAAACTCAGCCTGCCAGACATCCTGCCTGAAGACCTCAACAACCTACGCAGCATGGAATTCCAAAACCGTCGTGGCCCCAAACGCCGCTCCGACAACCATCGTGAAGAAGTGGAGGTGGCCGTATGAGCGTCCCAAATCCCAAAATGCTCGAGCTGGATCGTCTCTGGAAAACCTACGAGACACCGAAGGGCCCGGCCACCATCGTCAAGAACTTCAACCTCAAGCTCAAAGAGGGCGAGTTCGCCACGCTCATCGGCCACAGCGGCTGCGGAAAAAGCACCGTCCTCATGATGGTCGCTGGTTTGAGCGATCTCAGCAAAGGCAACATGATCCTCGCCGGCAAAGAAGCCAGTGGCCCAGGCCCGGATCGCGGCATCGTTTTCCAGTCCCCCTGCCTCCTGCCCTGGATGAGCGCCTTTGAAAACGTCATGCTCGGCGTGAACCAAGTGTACTTCACCGCCAGCAAGGCTGAGCGTCGACAGATGGCCGAGTACTACCTCACCATCGTCGGCCTTGGCGATGCCATGCACAAGTTCCCCAGCGAGCTTTCCCAAGGCATGAGACAGCGCGTTGGCATCGCCCGCGCCTTCGCTTTGCAGCCAAAGATGCTCCTCCTCGATGAACCCTTTGGCATGTTGGATTCTCTCACCCGCTACGAACTCCAGGAAGTCCTCCTCGAACTCTGGCGCCGCAATCGCATCACCACACTCATGGTCACCCATGATGTCGATGAAGCCATCTTCCTCTCCGACCGCGTCGTCATGATGACCGACGGCCCCGAAGCCGAAGTCGGTGACATTTTAAGCATCCCCTTCGAGCGCCCGCGCAATCGCAAAGAGATCATGGAAGACCCGCGCTACTACGAACTGCGCGAGCACCTCATCTCCTTCCTCAACGACAAATCCCACATCCGCCCGAGTCGTGAGCCCACCTTCAAGCCCAGCCCGGACATGGCCGCCGAACTCGCCTCTCATGGCCTGCCGCTCTCAGGCGTCGCTGCGTAAGGTATAGACCAACTTCATTCAACGACGTGCCTCAGCACGCCGTTGTTGTTTTCACTCATGCCTGTCATCCTCCTTTAGTGGCGCAGTCGATTTCAGATCTCGCAAAGCCGTGACTGGAAGCTGCTCTCCTCCCTTCTTTGAAACACCGACCCGCTGGGATAAATAAATGCCCGAATGGCCGCTGAAGAGATAGGACACAAAACACGCCACCGCGAAATAGACCGCGTAGTGCGCGCCGAAGAGCTCGATCCCCATCACCGTGCAGGCCAGCGGCGTATTCGCCGCACCGGCGAAGACCGCGATGAAGCCCAGCGCGGCAAACAGCGCCACAGGTTCATGCATCAACACCCCAAGCGCATTCCCCATCGTGGAGCCGATGAAGAACAGCGGCGTCACCTCACCACCTTTGAAACCACTGGAGAGCGTGACCGAGGTGAAGATCGTTTTCCAAAGCCAGCTCAGCGGCGTAGCACCCCCTTCTTGAAAGGAAGCAAGGATGGACACCTGCCCTCCCGGCGGAGCCTCAACGCCGAGCCCCAAGTAATCGCGAGTGCCCATCACATACACCAGCGCGATCACCAGCACCGCGCCGAGAGCAGGACGCAGAGGCGCATACGGCACCAGCTTCGCAAAGCCACGCTGCATCGAGTGAGTCAGCTCAGAAAAGAACCACCCGCCCAAGCCAAAAGCCATGCCAGCCAGTGCCACTTTACCAAGTAGCAGCGCTTCCAGCGGAGCATTTGATCCCGCGTTCGCCGCCACATCCAGATGATACACCGTGTGATGAATCCCCCACGCGGAGCACGTCGCATCCCCCACCACACTAGCGATGAGCACCGGGATCAGCGCATCATATTGCACACGGCCAATGACGAGCACCTCCATGGCAAAGATCGCTCCCGTCAGCGGTGTACCAAACACCGCGCCAAAGCCCGCCGCGATGCCGCACATCAGCATCAGCCGCCGGTTCTCCTGCCCGAGGCGAAACAAGCGCACGAGCATGTCAGCCAGACTGCCACCCATCTGCACCGCCGTGCCTTCGCGTCCAGCGGACCCGCCGAAAAAATGTGTCACCAGTGTGCCGAATAAAACCAGCGGAGCCATGCGTGTCGGCACGCCACCGCCGGGTTCATGAATCTCATCAATGAGCAGGTTGTTGCCCTTGTCGGAGCCTTTACCCAAGTAGTGATACAAGAGTCCCACCACCACGCCACCGACGGGCAATAACCAAAGCCACTGCGGATGTGCCCACTGAAGATTCGTCACCTCATCCAGCGCCCAAAGAAAGAACGCCGTCGCCGAACCTGCCAGCACCGCCACTGGCACAGCCAGCAGAGTCCACCGCAGCAAGTAGGTGGCATCTGAGAAGTAGGATGAGCGTGTCGGGAACATGATCGGGCAGCATAATGCGCTATCGGCTATCTGCCAGCAACCGCAGGTCTTGGCTGTAGATCATCTGCCACGTTGATTTCCAAACCGTGCATACAGCGCCGGGAGCAAAAATAGATTCAACAACGTGCTCGTGACCAATCCGCCGAGAATGACCAGCGCCATCGGGCGTTCGATTTCGTTACCGGGCACATCTCCTTTAAGGACGAGCGGCAGCAGCGCGAGCGCGGCTGTGGCGGCTGTCATGAGGATGGGGATGAGGCGTTCTTCGCTGCCTTGCAAAACGGTTGAGAGGCTGAAGGCGTGGCCTTCTTCCTTTTCTAGGTGGCGGTAGTGGCTGACGAGAAGGATGCCATTGCGCGCAGCGATGCCGAGTACGGTGACGAAACCGACCAGCGATCCGAGGGAGAGCACGCCACCGCCGAGCCACGCGGCCATGACACCGCCGATGAGGGCAAAGGGCAGTGTGAGCGCGATGAGCAGCACGAGGCGCGAGGATTGGAAGTCGGCGTAGAGCAGGACGAGGATGCCTGCGAGAGAAGCAAGCGCGAGCCAACCGAGGCGGCTTTGCGCGGCCTGGCGCTCGGCCCATTCGCCGAGAATTTCGGGATGATAGCCGCGCGTGAATTGAATCTTGCCGATGCGTTCTTCGATCTCGCGGGCGACATCGCCAAGGGCACGTCCGGCGACGTTGCAGGTCACGTCGATGCGGCGGGAGGCACCTTCGCGTTTGATGGCGTTCGGTGTGGGCACGATGGCGAGATCAGCGACATCGGCGAGGCGCACATGACCGCCGCTGGGCGTGGCGATGAGCAGCTCGCGCAGCGTGGTGAAGTCGGCCCGCACGCTTGGCACGCTCCAGACGGTGACATCGTGGACGCGCTGCTCTTGATACACTTCGCCGACTTTGCGTCCACTGATGAGCGTGGTCACGGCCTGGCGGACCTGTCCGGCGGTGAGGCCATGCAGCGCGGCGTTTTCAGGCCGCAGTTTGACAGTGATCTGCGGCACCTGCACCACGGATTCGACCTTCAATGCGCTGACACCTGGCACGTCTTTGAGCGCCGCACCGACTTCGGCGGCGTGGGTGCGGAGTTGATCGAGATCAGGCCCAAAGATGCGCACGACGATGCTCGCGCTGGCTCCGGTGAGCACCTCTTTAATACGCTCGCGCAGGAAGGTGAGCAGATCGCGGGTGAGGCCGGGGTAGCCATCGACGACGGCCTGCACTTTATGAATGGTCTCGTCGTAGGGCGCTGTGGGATCGAGGCTGATCCACAACTCGGTGAAGTCAGGACCGACGACTTCATCGGCGACCTCGGCACGACCGATATGCGCGCCTTGATTGCGCACCCCGGGCACCTTCATGAGATCGGTGGCGGCGGCGCTGGTGATGCGCTTGCTGGCCTCGACGCTGGTGTTCGGTTTCTCCAGCCAGTGCATGAGGAAGTCGCGCTCCTTGAAGCTTGGCAGGAACTCTTCTTTGAGCTGCGTGTGCCAAACCCAGCCCGTGCCGGTGAAGGCGAGCGCGAGGATGAAAAGTGCCATCCATGGACTGCGGGCGAAGACGGGCAGGATGCCACGATAGATGGCCTTCATGCCGCGCGAGAGTAGAGCGTCCCGATGAGCGCCCGGCTTCACTTTGAGCAGCATCAAACTCAGCGCAGGCGTGAGCGTGAGCGCCACGGCGAGCGAAGCGGTGATGGCGAGGATGTAGGAGAGCGCGAGCGGCTTGAAGAAGGTGCCGGCTAGTCCCGGCAGGAAGAACACGGGCACAAACACGAGCACGATGATGACGCTGGCATAAACGACAGCACTGCGGACTTCGAGCGAGGCATCAAGAACGACCTTGAGCTTTGGCAGCGGATTGGCGAGCAGCGCGTTTTGCCTCATGCGGCGCAGGATGTTTTCTACGTCGATGATGGCATCATCCACGACTTCGCCGAGGGCGATGATGAGGCCCGCGAGGATCATGGTATTGATCGTTTCACCCCGCCAGCGCAGCAGCAGCAGGGCGATGGCGAGCGACAGCGGGATGGCGGTGATACTGATGATGGTGGTGCGCCAGTCGCCGAGGAATAACGCGAGCACGACAACAACGAGCAGGCAGCCGAGCCACAGTGCCTCGGTGAGGTGATCGATCGAGAGCTGGATGAAGGTGGCCGGGCGGAAGATGGTGCTGTCGATGATGACGCCGGGCAGTGCGGGCTTCATATCTTCCAACACTTTTTCGACGCCGGTGGTGACATCGAGCGTGTTCCCCCACGGCTGCTTTTCAACAATGAGCAGGATGCCGTCGCCATCATTGATGACCGCATCACCGATCAGCGGCGGATGGCCGACCTTCACTTCCGCGACATCGCCGAGGCGAATGGGCGCTCCATTGCGAAACTCGACGACAGTGCGAGCGAGATCCTCCGGCGTGGTGATGAGTGCGAGCTGCGTGACGCTGAGACGCATGTTCGGCGTGTCGATAAAACCACCCGCACTGATCACAGCGGCATCGCCTGCGGCCTTCGTGATGGCATCGAGCGTGACACCCGCAGCGCGGAGCTTCTGCGGATCGACGAGCACTTGGAACTGTTTATCACGCTGACCCCAGATGGCGACGTTTGCCACGCCAGGCACAGACATGAGGCGCGGGCGCATGGTCCAGAGCGCGAGTTCGCTGAGCGCCATTTGATCGAGCGTCTTGGAAGTGAGCCCGACTTTCAAAACACGGCTCAACGACGAATACGGAGCCATGAGCACCGGCGGCTTCACCAAGGCGGGCAGGCGGTTTTGCGCGAGGTTCAACCGCTCCTGCACGAGCTGGCGTGCTTTGAGGATGTTGGTGCCCGTGTTGAAGATCATCACCACGGACGAGAGGCCGAGCACGGACTTCGAGCGGATGGTTTTGAGGAAAGGCAGGCCGTTGAGCGAGTTTTCCAACGGCACCGTGACAAGCGCATCGACCTCTTCGGTGGAGAGTCCGGGCGCTTCCGTCTGCACCTCGACGAGCGGCGGCGCGAACTCGGGGAAGACATCCAGCGGTGCGTTCTTCGTGGCATTGATGCCGACAAAGAGCAGCGCCAGCGCCGCCGCGACAACGAGCACGCGCATGTTCAGCGCCCAAGAGACGATGGAGTTCAGCATGGCGTTATTTCCCGGTCATGAATTCCGTGCCAAACAGCTCTGCGCTGCCGTCGGCGACGATCTTGGTGCCTGCGGGTGGGCCGCTCGACAAGACAGCATTCGTGCCGGCGAGGCGGGCGACCTGAATGCGTTTGCGCGTGTAGGTGTGCTCGGCGGTCTGGGCATAGACCCACTGGCCACCGTGAACGTCATGCAGCACGGCATTGAAGGGAATGACAAGGGCTTCGAGCTTGCTGTCGAGTGTGGGGATCTCGACGGCGACGCGTTCGCCAGCTCGCAGTTTAGTGTCGGTGGGGAGTTCGTAATACCAGTCGATGGTGTTGGTCAAAGCATTGGCGGTGGGTGGTCCGGCGACGGGCTTGGCGCTTTGTGGTTTGGCGGAGCCGAGGGTGCGGATGCTGGCGTCTGCTTTCGTGTCGAGGAGCGCAGATTCACCGCTGTAGATGGCGACGCGGGCCCATCGGCGCGGGCTTTGGCCGAGGGTGCCGCCGAGGAGATCGCGCTGGGCTTTGGCGGTGGTCATGGCTGCTTCAGCAAGCTGGAGTGTGGCTTTGGCTTCATCGACTCCACGCACGCTGCCCGCTTCGGCACTGAGCATCTTCTGCGCACGCTCTACGGCGATCTTCGCGGCATCCATTTGTACCTGCGCTTGCAGGATGCGGCCATCGGCAGCGGCTTGGAGATCGGCGAGGCGCAGGACTTCATCCAACGTGCCACCGAGCACGGGAGCGACGGGCTTGCCCTCAGCAGCGAGTGGTGTGACGACTTCGCCGGAGAAGAGTCGCACAGCGGGAATGGTGCGCTTCTCGACGGTGACGATCTTCAAGCGCAACGCTTGTTCGGCTTCGGGTTTGAGCGTGAGTATGACGAGGTCGCCCTCCTTCGTGATGGTGGCAGGCGCGGAGCCTCCGGCATCGGCAGCGTGGAGGCGCGTGGCGAGGAGGGTGCAGAGGATGAGTCGTTTCATAAATCAGCGAAGAGGAGATTGCATGGCGTCTTCGAGAGCACCGGCGGAGGTTTGTGCTTCGATGTTCGCGGCCATGAGCGCGACTTTCGCGGCGCTGGCCTCGATCTTGCGGCGGGTGAGTTCGAGTGCAGACACATTACCAGCCTCGACCATTTTCTGCGTGGTGCCAGACGCGGTGTCTGCTTCTTGTGCGAGCTGCATGGCCGTATTGGCCTTAGCACGCGAGGCATTGTAAGCGGCGAGCGCGATGTCGAGTTCACCCTGGATCGCTGCCTGCTGAGCAAGGAAACGTTTCTCCGCCGTGACCCGCCGCGCCTCTGCTTCGGCGATGGGACCGCGATTTCGATTCAAGGGCAGCGCCACGTTCAAGCCGAGCTGCCAGCGGTTCTGGCCGGAGTTGTAATCGTAGCCGGGTATCAGGTTCACATCAGGATACTGCCGTGCCAGCTCCAGTTTCAGCGATGCTTCAGCCGCCGCGTAGTCGGAGAGCAAGGCCATCAAATCCGCCCGCCGGGTGAGCGCGAGCTTGCGACTGTTTCCCGGCTCGGGAAGCCGATGAAAGGCTGAGAAATCCAGCTTCACAGCTTTGATCGCATTCAAAGGCAGGCCGACCGCTGCGGCCAGCCGAGCTTCACCGGTGGCTGCGATGCGTTGAGAATCCTGCAAAGCCAGCCGTGTGCGATTCAGCATGAGACGAGCCTGCGTGAGTTCAAAGGGCGACACATCGCCCGCCTCCATCCGCGCAGTGAGTTTCTTGATGGCCTCGTCGTGCAGCTTTTGCTCGGTTTCCAGCAGGCGGATGTTTTCGCGTGCGCCATGCAGCTCCAGCATTGCAGCACGCACCCGGGAACGTGCCGCCCAGGCTCGTGCGGAGACTCGCCAGCGTGCGGATTCGGTGGCAGTGAGCGCCTGCTCTGTGCGCTTCGATCGCTTGCCTGCCGTCTCGATGGGAACAGACAAACTCGGCCCCAGAAACCAAGGCGTGAACGCAGGAGCGCGGAAGCTCGCGTATTGCGGCATGAAGGTGAAAACCGGATTCGGACGCATCTGCGCTGTCTTGATGCCCGCGGCGACTTCATCGGCCTCCGCTCGCGCCAAGGCCACATCAGGATGAAAATACGCCGCCGCCATAGACAGCCGGTCCACCGACCACGAGCCGCCTACCGCCTGGTTTTCCGCCAAAAAGCCCCTCAAGCCCGGATCACTCAGCGAACGTCCCGAAAAGTCCGCGCTGCTGGTTTCCGCAGAAAGAGGGTGCGCTTTGAACTGCACGCAGGCAGCAAGAGCCAGCGTGGCGAGAGGCAGAAGCAGAAAAGTCAATCTCATGGAGTGCGCGTGAAACGGCCACTCAAGAGAAGCATGTCAGACAAACCAGCAGCGGGGCGGATTATGACAGTTTTTTCATCTTTGGGACGGCAGGGAGGAGAGCGTGACGACAACCTGCGTCCGACCATCTGGCAATACGTCGTAGCCAATGACACCCTGATGGGCCTCGACGATGGATTTGGCGATGCTAAGGCCGAGGCCGCTGCCTTCGGTGGCACTGTTGTGCGCTAGGTCACCACGGAAGAAGCGCTCGAACACGCGGGGGCGGAGTTCCGCTGGCAGCGCCGGGCCTGTGTTGGTGAGGGTGAACACCGCATGGTCGTTTTGACGAACCAAGGTCATCTCGATGCTGCCGCCGCGTTCGTTGTATTTCACCGCGTTGTCCGCGAGGTTTAGCAAAACCTGCCGCAGCCGCATCTTGTCAACGGAAACAGACACGGTCTGGCACTCGCCGAGCGTGACAGAAATCTCAGCGCTAGAGGCAAGGATCATCGTTTCCTCGGCCAGATCGCGCACGAGGTCATCCAGCGCCACGGGTTCACGGGCACTCGGCAGGAGTCCGGCGTCAGCACGGGCCAGGAAGGAAAGCTGCCCGACGATGGAGGAGAGCCGCTGCACCTCCTCCAGCAAAGATGCCGCCCTGTCACGATCCGACTCCTCCGCTTGCTCGTTCGTCGCCATCTGTTCCAGGGTTCCATGGATGACGGTCAGCGGCGTTTTCAGCTCATGCGAGGCATTGAGCGTGAACTCCCGCGCCTGCGTGAAGGAAAGACCGAGACGCTCCTTCATGCGGTTGAAGACAGCGGTCATACGATCTAACTCATCGCCATTGCCACTGCGCGGCACGGGGTTGGCTAGATTGGAAACATCCGTCTTTTCCAAAGCTTCGGTCAGCTCCTCGATGGGGCGCAAGGCGCGGCGCATGAGCAGTCCGCCGCCGATGATCCCGAGCAGGATGGCTGGCAGACCACCATAAAGAATGATCTCCAGAGTCTCCTCCAGAGGATCATGCTTCAAAGCCGCCTCCGCTCCGCCATGCAGCGCTTCATCGCGCTGCTCATTGAACTCAAACCAACTCCAGAAGCCCACGATCACCAGCGAGA
>JBILPY010000421.1:0-4286 GCA_044373575.1 Prosthecobacter sp.
CCAGTAACGCGGCAGGCCGGCGAGGTAGTAGTCGAACTGGCCCTGGCGGAACATCTCAAAGGCCTTGTCTGGGCTGGCGATGATCTTGAACTCCAGGAAGTCGCAATTGAAGATGTAGCGGTAGTGCTTCAGATCGCGCGCCCACCAGTCTTTGACCCGACTCAGCGTGATGGAACGCCCGCGCTTCATCAAAGCGGGATCGATCACATAAGCCCCGGTCACCGGGCAGATGCGCCACTGATAGCGAGCGGGGAAGTCGGGGCCAAGCTCGCGGTAGAAGTGACGCGGGCTGGGCGGAATCATCGCATACCACACGGGGTCTGGCTTTGACTCTGGGATCGTGATCGAGAAGGTGCGCTCGTCGAACTTCGTGATCCCGGCATACTCCTTCGTGTACCAATCATTGTACCAAGGATCCTTCAGGTGCGTGCTGGTCATGACGAAGAAGGTCATGAAGAAGTCCTCCACCTCGATTGGATGCCCATCCGAGTAGGTCAGCTTGTCCTGGAGACGGAAATACACCGTCTTGCGGTCCTCAGAGATAGCCCATTCCTTCGCCATGCCGGGAATCCACACATCCTCATCGGGATGCCGTGTGACAAGGTCGATCTCGACGTTGTCATGATGCTGGCGGCGGAAGCCATTGCTGGCATCAGGGCCGACTTTGCGGAAGGTCGGCGGGAAAGTGGGATGCCAGTCGTGGAAGGTGCCGCCCTTCTTGGCGCGGGGATCACCGAACTCCGGCACATCGGCGGCGTTTTCCCATTTCAGGCTCGGGGGCAAATCCGCGGCGGTCTTCCACTGGAAGAAGCCCGGCTTCGATTTCCAGTAAGCCGCAACCTCCTCGGTGTTGTCGTAAGGCGGAAAGCGGGTGTCATCCGAGTCGGAGCAGGCAGAGAGAAAGACGACGCAGCTAATGACCGCAGCTTTGAGAGCGAATGGAAACAAGTGCTCAGTGCTCAGTGCATGGTGCTCAGTCCCGGAAGAAGCTTTGCGCCCTTCAGGAAACTGAGAACTGAGAACTGAGAACTGAGAACTCTTCATCGGTAGGTCGTGAATTTCTTCGGATCGAATGCTTCGCGTATGGCTTCACCCACAAAGGTGACCAGCACGAGCACGGTGGTCATCGCCACGAAGGCGCTGCTGACGATCCAGGGATAATTGAAGTCCTCGGTGCCTTCATGCAGCAGGCGGCCCCAGCTGGGTTCTTCAGGCGGCAGACCGAAGCCGAGATAATCCAGCGCGGCCAGCGAAGTGATGATCGCCGACACCTCAAAGGGCGCGAGCGTCACGAGGATGGCGATGCTGTTGGGCAGGATGTGTTTGAAGATGATGCGACCCGTACTGGCACCGAGAAGCCTTGCGGAGGCAACATAATCGCGGGCCTTTTCCTTCATGGCCGCCGTGCGGATGTAGATCGTGGTGCCCATCCAACTGAACAGCGAGATGATGACCACCAGCAGGAACAAGTTCGGACTGACAATCGAGCTGACGATCATCACGATGAACAGGAACGGCAGCACCGACCAGATCTCGATCAACCTCATGCCGACGAGATCCAGCACGCCGCCGAAGTAGCCGAGCAATCCGCCCGCCGCGATACCGACAACAAAGACGAAGGTCACAAACAGGATCGAGGCGATGATCGCCTGCTGCCAGCCGCCATAGAGAATGGCGAGCACATCGCCGCCCATCGAAGTCGTGCCGAGGAAGTGCCGATGTGCCCAAGATGGCGGCGAAGGCGGATAAACCACGGTCAGCATGGTTTCAGAGGCTTGAGAGTCCAGCGCGGCGGCGTTGCCATCGGTGAAGTCGTTGTAGGCGGTGCGTTTGCCTTTATCGAAGGTGGCTTTCTCCACCTGCTCGTTGTTCACATCCCAGCCGAGCATCTCGCCCTGCTTCAAACCATGACGGAAGACCCATTCCTGACGTTTCTGCTGCGGCTTGTCGCGAAAGGTTTTGTGTGCGCGACCATCAAAGGGTTTGGTTTCACTAGCTCGATACGCCACCCCCTCACGCAACACGACTTCCTCGATGGTCTCCGGCGTGTCGAGCTTTGGATCATACGGCACGATTGGCATGAGCACCCAGTTGCCGGATTCGGAATCGCGGAACTGGCGCTGCAACTCGCGGTAATCCGTCTCCGACTCGTCTTTGAGGCCGAAGGTGGTCGCAGGCTTCACGTCAGTAACGAACGGGAAGTAGAACTTGCCTTCATAGCGAACGACCAGCGCACGCTTGCCCACGATCAGGGTGTCGAGTGATCCCACACCCACCAGAGCGAGCAAAACCAGGAAGGAGGCATGGCCACGCTTGATCTCACGGAAGCGGCGAAACTGTTTCAATGTCAGCGGACTCCAATGCCACTGTGTTTGTCCGAGCCAGAGCAACCAACCGCCCGTGAGCGCGAAAAGCGTGAGCAGTATCCATCCCAGCCAAGCACCACCAAGAAACGAGACCTTGAACACCGGCACGGACAACGACAGCCACCGGAACAACGCGGCAAGCGCTGCATAAGCAATGAGGGTGATGCCGGTGGTGCGAGGTGACATGTTATTCGAAGCGAATGCGCGGGTCGGTGAGCGCGACGAAGAAGTCAGACAAGATGTTGCCCACCATGAGCAAGACGACCTGAATGACGAGGATGCCCATCACGAGAGGGTAATCGCGATCCAACACGCTGTAATAGCCGAGCAGGCCGAAGCCATTGATCTCAAAGATCAACTCAATGAGCGTCGAGCCGGCCACGAAGATCGAAACGATGTGGCCCAGCGTCGTCGCCAGCGGGATGAGCGAGTTCCGCAGCGCATGAACGAGCACCGCTCGCTTGAAGCCCGCGCCCTTCGCCACAGCGGTGCGGACGTAATCGGCGGCGAGGTTGTCCATGAGGTTGTTTTTCACCAGCATGGTCATGAAGGCAAAGCTACCGACCATGTAGCAGATGAGCGGCAGCACCGCGTGATGCACCACGTCCCAGGCTTTCCCACCGACGGTGAGCGAAGCGAAGTTTTCACTAACGAAGCCGCCCGTGGGGAACCAGTTCAGTCGCGCGGCAAGATACACCACGAGCACGCTCGCCAGTACGAAGCCGGGAATGGAGTAGCCCACGAAGATGAGGATCGAGCTGGCATTGTCGATCACCGTGCGGTGCTTGATGGCCTTCAAAATGCCGAGCGGGATGCAAACGAGGTAGCTGATGATGAAGGTGACCAAGCCGTAGAAGATCGAAATCGGCATGCGCTCGCGGATCATGTCCCAGACATACTCGTTGTAGCGTGTCGAGATGCCGAGGTTGCCTTGCAGCAGGCCATCGAACTTCGGGCGGAAGACCTGCACGCGTTCTTTTTCCTTCTCCTCGCGAGTTCGCCACTCTTTCAGGCCGCTGGAATCATCGGCGGACAGCTTGCCATCGCGAGTCACCTTGGCCTGCGTGGTCCGATAGGCGTTGTTCGTCTTCCATTGCTCGCGCGGCAGCAACTCTTGCAGCGTCACGGGCATCTCCTGCTTGTCCTTCGCGAACTTGATGAACTGCTTGTCGCCTTCCTTTGGCAAAATGCCCAGCCAGGCGAGGTAGGCCGGGAAAAACGGACGGTCGAAGCCATAATAAGCCGCCATCTCCTCCTTCTGCTCCTCACTGAGCGAGGCACCCGCGTCCTTCATGCCGCGATCTCCTTGCTGAGCCGCCGCTTGTCGAAGCGCGGCCTCCAGAGGTCCGCCCGGCGTCACCCGCGTGATGAAAAACACCACCATCGTCGCCCCGATCAATGTCGGAAGAATGAGCAGGAAGCGTCGGATGAAGTAGTCGCGCATGAGGCGTTTGAGGCGGAGAAAGCGGAAGTCTCAGACATACGCTGCCAAGACACAAGGCTTTGTGTCTATTTTACTTCAATGTTCTCGGGTCCTGGCCATAAACGCCGCCGCTTTCTTCAGCAGGGAGCCTGGGCTTGGATCGATCAGGGCGGTCTTCGGCGAACCAGTGGTTGTTGGCGAAGCTGAAGGTCTCGGGCGCGGTGTTGGCTCCGATGTTGATCTCGATCTGCACCTGGGCGCGGCGGAAGACGATCTTGTTGTCGGTGATCCTGACATTGCGGCAGGGTGGGAAGCGTTCGCCGGTGGTTTCCTGGAGGATTCGGAAGATCCACTTCTCAGGGTAAAGGATGGTGTTGCGCGTGAAGAGGGCTCCATCGACTCCGACAAAGGCGGCAGCGCATGAGCTACCTTCGATGATGCAGTCCTGGACGGTGAGGTCTTTGCCTTCATAGGCTGCATCGGGCGGGCGGAAGAAG
>JBILPY010000422.1:0-4283 GCA_044373575.1 Prosthecobacter sp.
GGGGCATGGTGGGGGCAACACAAAGTCGTGTTTCATCTCACCGGTGGTGGAAACGCCTTGCCATCGTGCGATTTTTCCAGGAAAACAGCCATAACCCATTCCGATATGTCAAACCTAGTTGCCGTCGATACAGCCCTACGTCGTTCCACTCTGGCCATCGTCATGGGCGGTGGAGCAGGAACGCGCCTCTTCCCCCTCACGAAAGATCGTGCGAAACCTGCCGTGCCGCTGGCGGGCAAGTATCGCCTCGTGGACATCCCGATCAGCAACTGCATCAACTATGGCGTGCGTCAGGTCTTCGTGCTCACGCAGTACAACAGCATGTCGCTGAACCGCCACATCGCGCGGACTTATAAGTTTGACCAGTTCACGCGCGGGTTTGTGGAAGTGCTGGCGGCGCAGCAGACGCCGGATGGTGAACGCTGGTATCAGGGCACTGCGGATGCCGTGCGGCAGAACATGCGTTACTTCACCGAGAACGATTACGACTACTACCTCATCCTCAGTGGGGATCAGCTTTACCGCATGGATTTCCGCGAGGTGATGACTCAGCACATCAAGACCGGTGCGGAACTCACCATCGCCACGCTGCCGGTGAATGCGAGGGATGCGACGAGCTTTGGCATCATGAAAACGGAGCCCAGCGGACGCATCCGTGAGTTTGTGGAAAAGCCGAAAGATCCCACCTTGCTCGAAACTCTGCGGATGCCTGCTGAGACACTGACCGAACTCGGGCTCGATGCCAAGGAGGCGCGCTACCAAGCCAGCATGGGCATCTATGTCTTCAACCGCCAGACCCTGATCGACTGTCTGGACAACGATTGCATGGACTTCGGCAAGCACATCATCCCGGCTGCCATCCGTGACCGCAAAGTCCACGCCTACAATTTCCAGGGCTACTGGGAGGACATCGGTACCATCCGCTCCTTCTTTGAAGCGAACCTCGATCTCTGCAAGCTCGTGCCTCAGTACGACTTCTTCGACTCCACCGCGCCCATTTATACTCACGCCCGCTTCCTGCCCGCCACGAAGATCAATGGCGCGACCATTCGTGAAGCCCTGCTCTCCGATGGTTGCATCATTACCGATGCTCATGTCGAAACAGCCGTCGTCGGCATTCGCTCCATCGTCGAGAGTGGCACCACTTTAAGGGAGGTCATCATCATGGGAGCTGATTATTACGCTGGAGCCGCAGGTACTGATCCTGACAAGCCTGCGCCTGGCATTGGCCGCAACTGCCGCATCGAGCGCACCATCATTGATAAAAACGTCCACATCGGCGACAACACTGTCATCACCCCGCACGGCAAACCCGAGAACATGGATCACGAGCTCTACTGCATCCGCGATGGCATCGTGGTGATTCCGAAGGACACGGTGATCCCAGCGGGGACCTGGATTTGATCCAGATTCCTGTATCGGCACCCTCTGGAACGGATCAACCGTTCGAGCGCGGAGGTGGATGGTTTGATCCAAAGCTGCGATTGCTCTCTGCTAAAGTAATTCCGTGCCAGGAAGAGAAGAATAACTTGTCTCTCTATCTAGGAGGTGATTTGCTGGCGAATTAGAAGCTGTATTCACACCGCATATACATTCCGTGATGGAACCCGCCAAAGTCTCCGAATCCCCACCCAACAGCAGCGCTGCTGAAGACAGGATTCTCGTGGAGCGGTCACAAGCTGGGGATACTCGGGCCTTTGATGAATTGGTGCGGAAGTACACCCCAAAGCTCTATGGTCTGGTCTATAACATGACCTCGAACCGAGAAGACACGTCCGATCTGCTCCAGGAGATCTTTGCCAAGGCTTACCGAGCCCTGAAGCGATTCCAGGGCAAGTCTTCCTTTTACACCTGGATCTATTCGATCTCGGTGAACATGACCCTGAATTTCCTGAAGAAACGGGGACGCTACACCAAGGTCAGCCTCGATGATGTGGACAGTGGTATCCATAACGACCCTGACTTCATTAATATCACCACCGCAAACCGCGACACGGTCCGGGAGGTGAATATTCACGAATTACAAAAAAGGTTGAACGAGGCTTTGATGAAGCTGTCTGAGGACCATCGCACCGTCGTCACGCTGTACGATGTCCAGGGTCTCCAGCACAATGAGATCAGCAAGATTCTGGGCGTCTCAGAGGGCACGGTTCGCTCCAGATTGTTCTACGCGCACCGGTTGCTGCAAAGTCTCCTGGAGGACTTGGTCAAATAACTGCTTCTCATTTTATTTCAACTGCCCGTTACCGTTCAAATTACCACCACCTACACACCCATGAGCGACTTCGATAACCTGCAGCGTATCATTCGACTGAAAAAGTATGAAACCCCGGGGGAAGATTTTGTGGAAGACTTCGTGACCCGCTTCCATCAGCGTCAGCGCTCTGAGTTGCTTCGGCAATCTGCCCGTGGACTGCTTTGGGAGCGAATGACAACCTTCTGGGATAATCTGGTCTCGCCAAGATGGACTGCTGCGATGGTGACGGCCTGTGTCGCTGCGGTGGCTGCCTGGGGAACCGTGGCCATTTCAAGTGCGGGCAAAGCGGGTGTCGCTCAGGAAAATTTTGCCTCGACTCAGACCATGCCCACAGCGCTCTCCGCTCAACCGGCTCTGGCCTTGGAAAGTGAATTGATCCGTGAGGTGGAGCAAGGTCGCCAACTTGAGATCGAAGGTATCCTGCTTAGCCGCCACTTTAATAGTGAAGAAATTCAGGGATCTGAGAATACGCAGCTTGTCGGTCTCTCCGATGCTGCGATGCCGATTTCGGCTGAGTTGCAGCCCTTGTCTGAATTCATTCGCTGAGTTTTCCGATTACTGAGAAATCGAGATCTCCCAGCCCCTCACACACACCCGCGCGCATGGCTTCTGCTGTGCAATCCAGCGCGGGTGTTTTTGTTTCTGAATCCGACGCAAGAGCGCGCGCGAAGTCGGCATCCTTGAGCATGTTGATCAGGGAGAAGTGAGCCTCAAAATCCCCGCTCATGATGGCGGGCAGTTTCATGCCGATGAGCATGCTGTAGTTGGCGTTGGATTCGAGAGCTGTTTTGAGCGCTTCGAGCGGCACACCCTGCCCCTTCGTGATGGCGGCGGCTTCGGCCAGAGCTTTCACCGTGATGGCGGTCACGAGATTGGTGACGATCTTCAGCACCATCGCGTCTCCAACAGCACCTAGGTGAACGATTTTTGCCGAACTTGCTTCGAGCACTGCGCGCACTCTTTCCAGCACCTCGGTGGAGCCACCGATGTAGTAGCAAAGTTTGCCATTCTGGGCAGCCATCTTACTGCCGGTGAATGGCGCATCCAGAAAGGCAGCACCAGCGGATTCACAAAGCCGTGCAGCCTCCAGGGTGGCGGCTTTGCTCACCGTTGCATGATTCATAATGACATGTCCGGAGTTCAGAACGGGGAGCATTTCATTCACAGCCTCCAGAAGGGCGGTATCATCACGAACGAAGATCTGGATCACCTGCGCTGACTCGGCCACAGCGTGCGGGCTGGGCAGCGCGCCAGGAACTGCGCGTCCTGTCCGACTCCAGAAAGAAACGGTGTGGCCAGACTTGCGGAGGTTCTCGGCCACTCGGCTGCCGATGATGCCAAGACCAAGGAGACCGACGTGGGTGGTGGAAGGTGTGCTCATGATTGGATGTGAATCGGGAAGAGTGGACTGGCAAGCGCTCCGTGCTTTCCTTTGCACCGGCACGGCAGCCGCCTATCCATCCGCAGCCCGCATCCCCATGTCACCTTTTCGTACACTCTTCGGCCAGCTCAAATCGGAACTCCAAAAGGCCATCGTGGGCTATGACCAGCTCCTCACGGATGTGCTCGTGGCTGTCTTCGCGGGGGGGCATGTACTTTTGGAAGGCGTGCCTGGTTTGGGGAAGACCTTCCTCGTCCGCACGCTTTCGCAGGTCATCGGCTTGGAGCCTGGACGTGTGCAGTGCACACCGGACCTCATGCCTGCAGACATCCTGGGCACTCACATCGTGAACGAGAACGAGCATGGCCGCCGTGTGATGTTTTTCGAGAAGGGGCCTGTGTTCAAGAACCTGCTCCTCGTGGACGAGATCAATCGTGCCACGCCGAAGACCCAGGCTGCGCTGCTCGAAGTCATGCAGGAGCGTGCCGTCACCACAGGCGGTGAACGACACACGCTTCCCGAGCCCTTCTTCGTGCTCGCCACCCAGAACCCGATGGAGATGGAAGGCACCTACCCTTTGCCCGAAGCGCAGTTGGACCGGTTCATGTTCAAGGTGCGTGTGCCTTTCCCTGATCTCGAATCTCT
>JBILPY010000423.1:0-4282 GCA_044373575.1 Prosthecobacter sp.
GGACCACCGGCGCACCTGCCTTTGTGAAACCCGTGATCACTCAGCAGCCGAAAGGTGCCGAGATCCTCGCCACGAAGAGCATCAGCCTCAGCGTGAAAGCCGCCGGCCCAAGCCTGAGCTATCAGTGGTTCTTCAAAGGTCAGCCTTTGCCAAACACGAACCGCGACACACTGCCCATCACGAACGCCGATCTCGATGACGCCGGAGCTTACAGCGTGGCCGTGCGTAACACCGCAGGCTGGGCTCATAGTAATCCCGCCGTGCTTGTTGTCATCGCGAAGCCCCTCGTGGCTCCGTTTGACATCCCGGACCTCATCGTCGGTCAGCCTTATCAGCTCCAGCTCACGGCTACCAACAACCCCACCGCTTTCGCCGTAAAGGGCTTGCCGAAAGGTCTGGCCTTCAACCCGAAGACCGGCCTCATCAGTGGTCGCCCCACCGAGATCAAGGCGGACATCAACGTCGAAGTCATCGCCACAAACAAAGCCAGCGCGAGCGATAAAGAGACGGACACCTTTGCTGTGACTGGCCTGCTCACTGGCACGAGCGGCAGCTTCACCGGACCTCTGGGACGTTCGGGTGGCCTTAATGATCTGCTCGGCGGTGCCGTAAAACTGGACATCTCCAGCCTCGGCGCACTCAGCGGCACCATCACCCTCGGCAAAAATGCACCCTACCGCATCGCTGCTCCGCTGGATACCTCCGCAGCCTCACCGACCGCGCACTTCCACATCGAGCGCGCCGGTTTGCCCGAGCTGCACATCGAGCTCATCCTCGACGTCGCCGCCAAAACCGTCTTTGGTGAAATCTCCGATGAAGCCGAAATGCTGCCCTTCGTGGCACGTCAGGCCCTGTCACCTCTGGGCGCTTATCCTGGCGACTACACCTTTGCCCTGCCTCTCGGTGCATTGGATGTCGGCGATCAAACCATCCCGCGAGGTCACAGTATTGGCGCTTTCAAAATCGCCGCTGCAGGAGCCACCACGGGCGTCGTCGTCACAGCTGACAACAATAAGATCACCTTCGGCGGTGCTCTGGAAATCGACGGCAAGCTCACGCTCTTCGGTCTGCTCTACCGCGGTGCAGGCTCCGTGGTCGGTCTGATCAGCATTGATTCGGCGACGAGTGACCTCTCTCTCTCTGAAGTCTCCTGGTTCAAGGATGTCGTCGCCAAAGACCTCGTCTATGGCGATGGCTTCGGCCCGCTGGAGCTGACCACCGTCGGTCGCAAATACACCACGCCAGAGCTCGCCGCCCTGGCGCTCGGAGCCACCGCTGGAGCTGACAATGCCCGCATCACCTTCTCTGAAGGCGGTGCGCCAGATCCAGCCACACGGTTGAACTCGGATCAGGTCCAGATCGAGCTCGCCAAAGTCACCGTGGCGAACCGCACCAACGTCAAACTCAGCATCGACAAAGGTAAGCCCGGGCTCTTCACCCCAGGCACGAGCGGCAGCTTCAAAGGCAGCTTTGAACTCACCGACTCCGACACCAGCGTCACGCCGAACAAGAACCGCGTCCGCAAGGCCGAGTTTCAAGGCATGATCGTCGATAACGGCACCGAGCAGAAAGGTTACGGCTTTTTCCTTCTCTCGAAGATGCCCACTGCCTCTCCGAAGACCACCCCGGCCACCTCGCCCAAGCTTTCTGGCAGCGTGCTGCTTGAGAAGGTGAATCTTGAGTAACATGTATCCACGACTTCCCCGGCGGATCGTCCGCCGGGGAAGTTTTCTTTTTTTGATCATGCGACTTCTCGTAGGCCGGATGTGTTTGGCGGAAAGCCGTCTTGCACCCATCCGCGATCACCTTCGCCAAACTATCCGGCTTCTTTGGGCACGGCAGACTCCCACGTCTCCGAACCCGCCGGATAGTTCGGCGAAGTCGATCCTTCGTGTTAGTGCAGCTCTCTGCGCCGAACACATCCGGCCTACGATTCGTCAGCTCGCCCTTCTCCTTTTCCTACTCACCACCACCCTCCACGCCCACCACGGGCGCGACTTCATCCTCATCCAGGACAGCGCCATACCCGACTACCTCAGCGGCGTCGTCATCGCCGGTTATGAATGGACGAGTGATGGCGGCACGAATGAATTCTCCACCGAGCCCGGCTTCTTCATCGGTCTGGCCCCCGCGCTCGCCTTCGGCATGTCCGCAGGTTTTTCCGATGAAGGCGATGGCTGGAACTACACCGGCGTCACCCCGCAGTTCGTCCTTTCCATCCTCCCACCCACCGGCCCCATGAATTTCCGAGCCGGTCTCTGGAGCGGCTATGAATTCGCCGAAGCCTCCGATCATGCCAGCAGCGGCAGCGCAGGCCATGTCCACAATCCCGGCACTGGTCCTGATGCCGGACCGCCCACCGTGCATGATCACGGTTCAGGCGGGCACGATCACGGTTCTCACGGCGGCATCCATCGCCACGGCGAGAGCGGCTGGTACAACCGCGTCATCCTGGAGGCCGACATCACGCACCACACCCGCGTCATTTTAAACCTCATCACCTTCGTCTCCGGCACCGGAGGCAAGCCCGGCTTTGGTTATGCTGCGGGCATCCGCCACGAGTTCAGCCACGACCTCTCCCTCGGCATCGAGACCCTGGGCGACTTCGAGGAGCGGCAAAGCTCCCATCAGGTGCTCTTCACCACCATGATCGGCCTGCCCAAACACTTCTCTCTCCGTCTTGGTATCGGCGGCGGCCTCACCCGCGCCGCGCCCGACTTCACCCTGCACACCAGCGTTCTCTGGCGCTTCTGAGGTCTTCGCCCCATTGACCGAATGGCGACACCAGACGTAACTGCATGTCATGAAATGGTCCTTCAAGCTCGGTACCGTCGCAGGCACGGAAGTCCACATTCACCTCACGTTCTTCATTCTCCTCGCCTTTGTAGCCTTCCAGGGCATGGGCGGAGGGCAGGGCACGGCTGGCGCGATCAATGCCGTGCTCTTCGTCTCCGCCGCCTTCCTTTGCGTGTTGCTGCATGAGTTCGGGCACGTTTTTGCTGCCAGAGCGTATGGCATCCGCACACCAGACATCACGTTGCTGCCGATTGGCGGAGTCGCTCGATTGGAAAGAATGCCGGAGAAGCCCCTGCACGAACTCGTCGTCGCCATCTGCGGCCCGCTGGTGAATGTCGTCATCGCGGTGGCCATCTCGACATTTCTTGGTTTCGGCATGGTCATGAATCCTGATCTGCACTTCGAGCAGGGCGGACGTTTCTGGGAGCAGCTCATGGTTTGGAACCTGATGATGGTCGCCTTCAATCTCATCCCCGCCTTCCCGATGGATGGCGGGCGTATCCTCCGTGCGCTGCTCGGGTTCTTCGTTGATTTCGAGCGGGCCACGCGCTGGGCGGCCAGCCTCGGGCAGGCCATCGCAGTCGTCGCGGGTTTGTGGATGCTCATGTCCGGCCATGCGAGCCCGGTGCTGATCCTCATCGCCTTCTTTGTCTTCATGGCCGCCGGGCAGGAGGCGAATGCCGTGTCTCAGCGGCAGGCATTCCAAGGCATGCGCGTTGAGGACGCCATGATCACCGACTTCCGCTCTATCCTTCCCACGGCCTCGTTGCGTGATGTGGTGGACCTGCTGCTCTCCGGCAGCCAGCATGACTTCCCCATGGTCAATCCTCATGGCGACCTCCTCGGCATGGTCACCCGGCAGCGGCTCATCAGCGCCCTGTCTGAGCACGGCCCGCTGCACCCCGCCGATCTCATTTTAGAAAACTGCGAACTCCAGGTGCCAGGCCGCATGGACCTCGCTGAAGCACTTACCGCTCTGGACAGCTCCACCTGTCCGGCCCTGCCCGTCATCGATCCCATCACCGGGCGTCTCATCGGCCTGCTGACCGCTGAAAATGTGGGCGAGCTGCTCATGGTGCGCACGGCGCTGAGGCGGGTGTGAATTTGGCTGCTTAATCGTGCGCATTTGGATGAGATCAATTCATCCATAAATGTCTGGTGGCGGGAAAGGCTCATCTGATAAGCACACCGGCTCCACCAGCCACCCATGCCTTCACTCCCGTTCCTCCGGGCTCGCCGCCCTCTCTTTTCCCTGCCCACCGCCGCCGCGCTGCTCGCCGTCACGGCGACAGCCTCCGCCGCCGACTCCACGATCGACTCTGGCGATACCGCCTGGATGCTCACCTCCACCGCGCTGGTGCTCTTCATGATGATCCCCGGCCTCGCGCTTTTTTACGCCGGGCTTGTGCGGGCTCGGAACGTGCTTTCCATCTTCATGCAGTGCTTTGCACTCACCGCCGTACTCAGCCTCGTCTGGCTGGTCTGC
>JBILPY010000424.1:0-4271 GCA_044373575.1 Prosthecobacter sp.
GATGATCAAAACGGGCTCCTTGAGAGTCGCGTCCATCGTGAGGCCAAAAGTGAACTCCGGACCGATTTTGCCATTCGACTTCGTCGCATCGTCGCGAGCCCCAAAACCCGCCGTGAGTTTCCCCGTGCCCTCGCCATTCGCGCTGCCGTCGTATTTGCCAGTGAGGTAGGAGATCCAGGTGTGATCACACACACGCGGCTCGCCCTTGTCGTCCCGCATCATCTTCAAAAGCGGCGCAGTCGCCGGATCATCGCCGATGTAGTCAAAGGTCTCGATCTTCGCATGACCCTCCATGTTCGACTGGCCGGCGAGGATGAAGACTTTCAGCGGTGCGGCCTGGAGCGATGCCGCGATGAGGATTAAAGCGAGGATGTGTTTCATGGGTTAGCGAGTTGGTGAATGGTTCCGTGCAGAATGCGGTCGCCGATCTTGAGTTCGTAGCACCACGTCGGAGCTAGGTCCGGGATGTCGAGGGTGATAGTCTTCTTGTCCTCGCTCAGCTTCACGCTGCGGATGATCAGTTCGTGCTCGTCGTGGTGCTTCGAGCCGTAGTTTTTCGTGCGCTTGAGTGACCAAACTCTCATCGCGCAGTCAATTCGGTCAATAGGGTCACTAAAAGTCACCCTCATCTCACCTTTCGCTGCCTTCACCGCCAGCGGCACCTGCGCAGGCTGCTGGCCGCGACGGATGCGGTGGAAGCCGCCGGGACTCGTTGCATTGCCGGCCCACGCGAACATGCCGCAGGTGTAGAGCGCTCCATCGCTACCGAAACGACCGCGCATGATGCCGGTGGCAAAGGCGGGCATGGGCAACTCGCAAACCGCGCCCTGCCACTGGCCCTTCACTTCCTCGTGCGGGACGATGAAGGCGCGACCGGTGCCGTAGCTGAGATTGAGCAGCGAGCCGCCGAGATTGCCCCAGGCGTTCTTTGGCACCCAGATGAGTTCGGCGGGGCTGCGGTCCTTGTTGTTGGTGATCCAAACAAGCGGCGGCTCCATTGCGGCGTCGGATTCGTCGGTGACGCTGGTGTAGCCATACATGTTGCCGTAGAAGCCGCCGACCTTCACGCGGTTGATGCGGTTCTTCGGCGTCCAGAAGCCTTCTTGGTCGGTGACGAAGAAGGTGCCGTCGTCATTGAGGCATACGCCGTTCGCGGCACGGAAGCCGGTGGCGAGGATTTCGGTCTTGGAGCCATCGGCGCTGACCTTCAGCAGCGTGCCATGCTGCGGGATGACGCTGTCGAGCGCGTGGCGGCCCGACTTCGCATAGTAGAAGTTGCCGGCGGCATCGGTCTGCAAGCCCATGGCGAACTCGTGAAAGTGCTCGGTGACCTGCGCGTCATCGTTGAAGCACTCGATGAAGTCCGTTTCGCCATCCGCATTCAAATCGACGAGCTTGGCGAGTTGATCGCGGCAAAGCACAAACAACTCACCATCGCGAAACTTCACACCCAGCGGCTGAAACAGACCGCTGGCGATCCGACGCCACGTCAGCGTGGCAGGAGCTTTCGCCATCAAGCCATCCACACGCCACACATCGCCATTCCACATCGCGACGATGGCCGCTTTGCCATCCGGCGTGAAGTCGAAGCCGCCGGGGCGCATCCAGCTTTGAAACGGATTCTCCACGGGGAGCGAGAAGTCATCGGCAACAAACGCGGCATCGTCTTTGCCCGCCACGGAGGTCGTCGTGACGGTTTGCGGCCATTGCGAAGGTGCGCCTTTCGTCAGCGGAGCCAGATCGAGCGGTGCGGCATGATTTTGTGCCAAAGTGCCGAGCGAGGCCTGATCGACGCGAGAGATGAAAAAGCGCGACTTGGCTCCTGAAGCCAGTTTGGCGACCCAAAAGCCGTTTTCGCGCTTCAACTCGCCCTCGCCCTTCAAAACGACACTCACACCTTCAGGTGCCACGCGGAGGAAAAGCGGTTGTCTGGCCTCGGCGACGTTCACCGTGCGCACAAACACCGGCGTGGTGCCGTAATCGAGCCACGAAGGTGATTCGAGGACTTTGGTGCCGTGGATGCTCGCGGCGATCACGCTTTGGTTTTGATGCTTGTGAAGCCCGAGGAAGCGCAAACCGGCCACGGGGCCGTATTTTTTGCCGTCCTTGGCATCCGCCCGTGGATCGGTGAAGTCACCGAGGCTCCAGCCGGGCGTGGCGGGCAGAATGAAATGCTTTTCGCCGATGAGGCTCGTGTGCGTGCCGTGGCTGCCATCGAAGGCGATGCCTTTCCAGTCCACAAACGCACCGGTGCTCGCGGCGGCGACGCGCATCGTGTCGTGGTCATAGACCATCCACGCACGGCCTTTGGTCACGCCGCCAGGGCCGTCGTCGAGGCGGATGGCGATGCCTTTTTGCGCGATGTTGTCCGCGGCGACCTCGAGCGTCCAAAACAAGGCATTGCCGAGTTCCATGCGTTGATACGGCGGCAGCGTGGTGTCCACTTTTTCGACTTCCGCATGCACCAGGCCGCGCGGCAGCAACGCGAGGTCGATGTCCTTGAGCTGCGATGGGTTGTGCGGGCGCAGGAAGGTCTCGCGGATGTAATGGATGACCGCATACTTCTGCGCGGTGGTGTATTGCGGCTGCGGCACCATCTGGCCGAAGCCCTTGGTGAGCGTGAGATACATCGAGAACGGGTCGCTGCCGTTTTTGAACTGCCCTTCGGCAAATCGCAGCGCCGTGGGCAGCGATCCCGGCTGCTCTTTCGTGCCGTGGCAGACGACGCAGAGTGTTTTGTAGATCGTCGCGCCTTCTTCGAGCGTCTCCGCATTCCATCCGGCCACGATCTCTTCGTGATCGCTGCGCTCCAGCGACTGCACCCAGCCGCTGCCGCCTTCGATGACCGGTTTGCCGCTCGCCTTCGGCGCATGTGTGAAGTCGGGCGTATTCGCGCCCGCGCCGCTGTCTTTGAAGAGCAGTGCGATCTCCTTCCGAGGCAGTGCCCGCTTCCAAACCTTCACGACGCTGATTTTGCCGTTGGTGAAATCGCCGCCGAAGTTCGGCGCGGCACGGCCCACTTTGAAAACATGCTCTTTTTGATCCGGCTTCGAGAAGTTGGCCTTCTCCGCGATCTCTTTGCCATCGAGCCACAGCTTCGCGGTGCCGCCGCTGACGCTCAGCACGGCGGTGTGCGGCTTGCCGTCGTTGACTTTCGGACCGGAGTTGATCGCCCCGAGCCAACCGATGTCATACACGAGCCTGCCGCCGCGAATGAAGAGCGCCTTCGCATCCGGCGACCACTTGCCCGTCGGCGCACACATCGAGAACAGCGTGCCTTGCCCGGTTGATTCAAACTCCGCCATCGCCGTGAAGTCCGCGCCGAGATCGAGCCCCGCGTCCGGAAAATCCTGCGCCCCTGTTTTCGCCAACGCCGGCACGTCCTCCGGCCCACGCACGAGTTTGCCATCGCTCCACACTCGCAGCACCGGCGCACCTTTTGCCGGGTGCTCCACCGCGATGTCGTGCGGTCCTTTCGCATCGAGCGAGAGCGTCAACTCATCGCACAGCTTCACGTTCGCCGCGCCATCGAGATGTAGGCGATAATTGAGCGGCCATTCGGGGGCGTCGAGGGGCAGTGCATCGCGTGGTGCGACGGCGAAGGCGACAGATTGAAGGGCAATGAGGGCGATCAGGTGCTTCATGAAGGAGACTACTTTTTGGCTTTTCGCTTGGGGGCTTCTGGACGCGGGTAGCGCACGACCTCGACATCGTTCTTCTGCTGTGCGCCGGGCGTGCTGCGACCATCGGTGATGAGTTTCTCCAGCAGAGCCTTCATCTCGGCGACTTTCTCCGGCATCGCTGCGGCGAGGTTCTTCGATTCGCTGATGTCGTCGGCGAGATTGTAGAGTTGCACGGGCTGCGATTGATCGCCGCCCTTGCCCCAGCCACCGGAGCCGGGCGCGGGAATGTATTTCCATGTGCCGCTGCGCAGTGCAGGCGTGCCACCAATGGAGGCACTGACGGCGTTTTCACGGATGGGTTTGTCCTCGCCTTTGAGAAGGGGCAGGAGGCTTAAGCTGTCCTCACCGGCAGTGTCGGGGAGCTTCACTTCAAACACATCGGCGAAGGTGCGGATGAGGTCGGCTTGATACACGAGCTGGTTGCAAACGGCACCCGCCCTGACCTTGCCGGGCCAGCGCACGATGAAAGGCACGCGATGTCCGCCTTCCCAGGCGTCCGCTTTGTAGCCGCGCAGCGGGCCGCTCGGATAGTGCCCCATCTTCTCCAGGTCCTGCACGCCGATGTAAGGCGCGCAACCGTTGTCAGCG